>NZ_CEXLVS010000208.1:0-7458 GCF_982684285.1 Salinicola sp.
GAACGAGCCAGGGCGCATGCGCCTCAAGACCGTCTACGAAACGGCAATGGCGGATGGGCTCAAGGGCATCGCCCTGCAGGGGGTCGGGCTGGCCTGGATTCCCGATTTCTGCATCCGCGACGAACTGGCGAACGGAAAGCTGGTGCGCGCCGCGGGGAGCGACTGGGATATCCCGTTGGAAATTCGCCTGTATCGATGCTCGCTGGTTCACAAGCCCGGTGTCGAGAAACTGTGGCGCCGCATGATGAAGCTCCCCAGCGATTTCCTGCGTGCATGAGTCGCGCTCGGTACGGATGACGTTCCGCCGCTGGCGCGGGAAGTGCGGAAATCTCGTCTAGACTGGGTGTGTCGTAACAGGCCGATTATTCAAGGTTCGTCTTTACCGCCCGCGGTGACAGCAGACAATAGGGAATTCAACTTGATAGCCCTCTACTCCAACGCCGTCTCTTTCTGCCGATACTGGTTCGCCGTCGTTCGCGATTCAGTCAAGTTGTGGCTCGACCGCAACGCCTTCAGTTACGCCGGTTCGCTGGCGTTCTATACGCTTTTTTCGCTGGCGCCAACGGTCATCATCGCGGTCACGGTGGTGGGGCTGTGGCTGGGCGAGGATGCCGCCCGGGGCGAGATCGTGGACCGCCTGCAGGACACGCTCGGCCCTTCGGCGGCCAGCGCGATCGAGAGCGCTGTCGCGCAATCGAGCATCCAGGCCTCGGGCATCCTGCCCACGGTGGCGGGCTTCGTCACGCTGCTCATTGGCGCGACGACGGTGTTCGGTCAAATGCAGTTTTCACTCAATACCATCTGGGGTGTCGCGCCCAACCCGGATCGCAACAGTATCTTCCTGTTTGCCAAGAAGCGTCTGCTGTCGATGGCCGTCGTGCTGGCGATAGGGTTCGTGCTGCTCGTGTCATTGATATTGGGTGTCATCGTGCAGGCGACGTTCAGCTACGCCGGGGACTGGGTTCCCGGCAGCGTGTTCCTGCTCGAGATCGCTCAGTTCGCGCTGTCCATCGTGGTCATAACGCTGTTCTTTGCCGCCATCTTCAAGGTGCTGCCGGATGTCGTGCTCTCCTATCGCGACGTGCTGCTGGGCGCCCTGGTGACGGCGGTGCTGTTCATCATCGGGCGCAACGCGATCGCGGCCTATCTGGCGCATACGGCAACCGCGTCGACGTACGGGGCGGCGGGCTCGGTCGTACTGGTTCTGCTCTGGGTGTACTACTCGTCGCTGATCCTGCTGTTCGGCGCGGCTTTCACCCGAACCCATGTCCTGGCCAAGGGCGGCAGCATCATTCCTCGCAATACGGCCGTGGCAGTGCGCCATGAAGTGATCACAAAGGAGGAGGCATCTCATGACCCATCGGACGATCAAGGCCTGGGTGAGCGGGAGAGTCCAGGGCGTCAGCTACCGTGAACATGTACGTCGTCACGCGGAGCGCTGGGGCATTACCGGTCATGCGATCAATCTCGAGGACGGGCGTGTCGAGGTAACCGCCCACGGCGAAGCCATCGCCATCGCCGAACTGATCGATCAGCTCTGGGAAGGGTCGCCGGCCGCCGACGTCACCGAGGTCACGGTCGAGGAGGCGACGCTCGCGGCCCCCGCGAGCTTCACCACAGGCTGAAGCCTGACGGCAACGATCTGGTCCGAGCGCTGCAGCTCGCGATCGGACCAGATCACATCAGGGAGAGGGGGGAGTCGTGAGTGTCTCGACGATCCACTCGATCACGGCGGAGCCGTCGGCATTCAGGCAGACCTCTGCCGGTGTACCCTGCGACCAGCGGGCATCCACGAATTCCCGCCGTTCCGGCGCCATCACGGTCTGTCCCTCGGCCAGACCATCGGTGACCACGCTCAGGTAGCCCCGCTCGACGGTAAAGAGATCCGGTCGCAGCAGCCACACCAGCGCACAGCTGTCATGGGGACAGCAGCCATCGATGTCCAGCGCCTGCTGATAGAAGGCGCGATAGAAATCGTAGCTCTCACCCAATACCTTACCCAGCGCGCCCTGGGCTTCGACGATGCGCGCCATGCTCTGCGGGTCCAGCACGCAACGGTGCGTGGCATCCAACCCCACCAGCGTCAGCGGCCAGCCGGCCTGCAGCACCCGGGCCGCGGCGTGGGGGTCGTTGAAGATATTGGCTTCCGCGACGGGGGTCACGTTACCGCCTTCACGGATCGATCCGCCCATCACCACCACTCGCTTGACCTTGCCGACCAAGCCGGGATCGAGCTGCAATGCGGCGGCGAGATTGCCCAGTGGACCGACGGCGACCAGCACGACTTCTCCCGGCCGGGCATTGACCTGATCGACGATGAACTGGGCTGCACTCTGCTTCAGGGCTTGTGTGGAGACCTCCGGCAACTCGATGTTGCCCAAGCCGTTGTCGCCGTGGATATGTCCCGGCGGCGGGTTCTTGGGCTTGACCAGCGGACCGGCGGCCCCCTGGGCAACGGGAATCGACTGACCGGCGAGCTCCGCGAGCAGCAGCGCGTTGTGGGTGGCGACTTCGATCGTGACGTTGCCGAAGGTGGTCGTCAGGCCCAGTAGCTCGATATCCGGGTGGGCCAGCGCGATGGCGATGGCCTGGGCGTCGTCGACCCCCGGGTCGGTGTCGCAAATGATGGGTGTCGGCATGAGGATTCCTAAGATCGGTTCAGGTGGCGCGACACCAACTGCGGGGCCGGCGGCGCGGCGTCGGTGACGATGTTCAGGGCTGTGTTCAGGGCTATGTTCAGGGCTATGGTCAGAGTGTCGAGCGCTCGGCCGCGAGGGCGGGCAGGGCCATCAGGGCCTTCTCGACGGCACTGGCCTCGGGAATGCTGGGTTCGGCGCCGGCTGTCTGGACACAGAGCGCCGAGGCGGTCGTCGCCAGGCGCAGCGCCTGCTCGACATCGTCGCCGCGCTGCCGGGCCGCCATGAAATAGCCGATGAAGGTGTCGCCGGCGGCCGTGGTGTCGATGGCCTCCACCGCGTGGGCGGCCAGGGTGATTCGCTGGCCCCGATGCTGATGACAGGCGCCTTGACCACCCAGGGTCAAGACGACCTCCACCTCCGGCAAGCGCGTGGCCAGCGCCTCCAGCAGCGTGTCGGAATCGACGGACTCTTCCTGCCCGACCAGCGCAGCCGCCTCGCCGCGATTGAGGAACAGGAGCTGGCATAGATCCAGCGGCAAGTCGGCAATCTCCACGGAGAGCGGGGCCGGGTTGAATGCGACCGACAGACCCTTGCCGGCCGCCAGGCGCAGCATCTTTCCGGCGTCATTGCACTCGTTCTGGAGCAGGATCCAACTGCCGGGGGCGGCCGAGTCGACCAGGGAGCCGAGGCGACCGTCGTCGAAGCCGTGGTTGGCACCCGGATAGAGAATGATCGCGTTCTCGGCGTCGTCGTCGACCTGGATCAGCGCATGGCCGCTGGCGTCATCGGTCAACTCGATATCCGCGACGTCGACGCCGGCGCTGGCCAACGGCTCCAGCGCCCACCGGTCCCCCTCGTTCAGGCGCCCCCAGTGGACCACGCACCCGCCGGCGCGCGCCAGTGCCAGCGACTGATTGGCACCTTTGCCACCCAGTACCCGATGCAGGCTGGTACTGGAGAGCGTCTCGCCCGGGCGCACCAGGTGCGGAACCCGGTAGACGTGGTCGATGTTGATGGAGCCGTAGTTGTAGATCCTCGGAGTGTCGTTCGCCATCAGGCGCGCTCCTCGTTCAGCCAGGTGCGCAGGTTGTCCGCGGTCAGGTCGACGACGCGCTGGCGCGCTTCCGGCGTGATCCAGGCATTGTGCGGCGTCACGATCAGGTTGAGCGGCTCGGACAGGGCATCGAGCAGGGGGTGTCCCTCCCGTGGCGGCTCGACGGGCAGGCTATCGACAGCCAGCCCGCCCAGTCGCCCATCGCGGAGGGCGGCGAGCGCCGCGTCCTCGTCGATGATTCCTCCGCGCGCGCAATTGATCACCAGCGCATCCGTCTTCATCGTCGCCAGCGCCTCGCGGCCGACCAGGCCCCGAGTCGCTTCCGTCAGCGGACAGTGCAGGCTCAGCACATCGGCTTCACCCAGCAATGCCGCCAGCGGCGGACGCGAATCGTCGGCTTCGTTGCCAGGGCGCGCGGCGAAGGTGACACGCATGCCGAAGGCTTCTCCCAGCCTGGCCACCGCCGTACCCAGCACGCCGCTGCCGACGATCACCAGGTGCTTGCCGGCCAGCTGCAGCGTGCGGTGATCGAGCAGGCAGAAGATGTCGCTGCTCTGCCAGGCGCCATCACGCACGTCGGTCTGATACAGCGGCAGTCGTGCGGCCAGCGCCAGCATCAGCATCAAGGTGTGCTGGGCGACACTGGCCGTGCCGTAGGCCGCAACGTTGCGGACCATGACGCCGCGCCGTTCGGCTGCGGCCATGTCGATGTTGTTGGTGCCGGTGGCCAGCACGCAGATCAGCTTCAGATCGGGGAGGGCATCGATCAGCTCGGCATCGATGACGACCTTGTTGGTCAACGCGATGGTGGCACCCTCGAGCCGGCCGAGCGTCTCGTCCTTGGCCGTCAGCTGATGAGTCACGAGATCGTCGACGAGGGTGCGAACCGGCGCGAGGTCGACGTCGTCGCCGAGGGAAGCGGCATCCAGAAGTACGGCTTTCATGCGTCTTTTCCTTGTCTCTTTTCCGTTCCGACGGTCGTCGCCTGGCGGTCGCTGGCGTGCGGACGACGACATCGGCATTGTCAGCCGGTAATATTGCCTGCGACCGGCCGCTACGCGCTATACTATGCGGCTTTCGAGCTTGGCTTGGGAAGGTCCGTGTGGCCACCGGTCATGACGAAGAACGAACGAGAAACCGACTAAAGGATGGCGCGACGCTCGTCGGGAGAAGCGCGCCTGGATATTGCCAGCAAGCCGCTCGATTACCGGCCGGCGACCCTGGCAGTCATAGAGAGTGACGACATCATGCCCATCTATGAATATGAGTGTAAGGCTTGCGGTCATCGGTTGGAAAAGCTTCAGAAGATCAGCGCCGCGCCGTTGACGGATTGCCCGGCCTGCGCGCGCGCCGAACTGTCCCGGCTGGTCTCCGCGGCCGGCTTTCGGCTGGCCGGCGGCGGCTGGTACGAGACCGATTTCAAGTCGGGCAGCAAGAAGAACCTCGTTGGCGATAGCGCCAAACCCGCCGCTTCCGGCGACAGCGCCGGCAAGTCGGATGGCGCCAGCAAGGCGAGTGGCGAGAGCAAAGCCTCGGCCTGAATACCGTCTTCACCATTTTTAGCTTCACAATTTTAGGATCCAGCATGCGCAGTCATTATTGCGGCCAATTGAACGAGTCATTGATCGATCACGAAGTCACGCTCTGCGGGTGGGTCCATCGCCGCCGCGACCATGGCGGTGTCATTTTCCTCGACATGCGCGATCGAGACGGTGTCGCTCAAGTGGTGGTGGATCCCGACACCGCGGAGGCGTTCGCCAATGCCGACCGCTCGCGTAGCGAATACGTGCTGCGTATCGTCGGTCGCATTCGGCTGCGCCCCGAAGGCACCCAGAACCCCAACATGCCCACCGGCATGATCGAGGTGCTGGCCAAGCAGGTCGAGGTACTGAATACCGCCGCCACGCCACCTTTCCAGCTCGACGAACATGGCAAGGTCGGCGAGGAAGTGCGGCTGAAGTACCGCTACATCGATCTGCGCCGGCCGGAGATGATCGAGAAGCTGCGCCTGCGCTCGCGCATCACCCACAGCGTGCGTGCCTATCTCGAGGATCACGGCTTCCTCGATATCGAGACGCCGATCCTGACCCGCGCCACGCCGGAAGGCGCGCGGGACTATCTGGTGCCCAGCAGGACCCACGATGGCCACTTCTTCGCGCTGCCGCAGTCCCCGCAGCTGTTCAAGCAGCTGCTGATGGTGTCCGGCTTCGATCGCTACTATCAGATCGCCAAGTGCTTCCGTGACGAGGATCTGCGCGCGGATCGTCAGCCGGAATTCACCCAGATCGATATCGAGGCGTCGTTCATCGACGAGCAGGAGATCATGGGTACCACCGAGCAGATGGTGCGCCAGCTGTTCCAGGACGTGCTCGACGTGGCGTTGCCGGCATTCCCGCGCATGCCCTACAGCGAAGCGATGCAGCGCTACGGTTCCGACAAGCCGGACCTGCGCATTCCGCTGGAACTGGTCGACGTCGACGATCTGATGCAGTCGGTGGATTTCAAGGTCTTCTCCGGCCCGGCCAAGGCCGACGACGGTCGCGTCGCCGCGCTCAAGGTCAGCGGTGGCGCCAAGCTGTCGCGCAAGGAGATCGACGAGTACACCAAGTTCGTCGGCATCTACGGCGCGAAAGGCCTGGCCTGGATCAAGGTCAACGAACGCGCCAAGGGGCTCGAAGGTCTGCAGTCGCCCATCGTCAAGTTCATGGAAGGCATCGTCGAGCAGCTACTGGATCGCGTCGGTGCCGAGGATGGCGACATCATCTTCTTCGGTGCGGACAAGGCGCGTATCGTCAACGAGGCGATCGGCGCGCTGCGCGTCAAGCTGGGTGAGGACCTCGATCTCTATACCGCCAAGTGGGCACCGCTGTGGGTGGTCGATTTCCCGATGTTCGAAGCCGACGACAACGGCCGGCTCTCCGCGCTGCACCATCCGTTCACGGCGCCATCCTGCTCGCCGGAAGCACTGCGGTCATCGCCGGCGACGGCGCTGTCCCGGGCCTACGACATGGTGCTTAACGGCACCGAGCTCGGTGGCGGCTCGATCCGTATCCACGACCAGGCCATGCAGCGTGCCGTCTTCGAGGTGCTCGGCATCGGCAAGGACGAGGCGGAGGAGAAGTTCGGCTTCCTGCTCGACGCGCTGCAGTACGGCGCGCCGCCCCATGGCGGGCTGGCGTTCGGTCTCGATCGACTGGTGATGCTGATGACCGGATCGCGCACGATCCGCGACGTGATCGCCTTCCCCAAGACCCAGAGCGCCGCGGACCTGATGACCGACGCCCCGGGCGAGGTCACCAACCAGCAGTTACGCGACTTGCATATCCGCCTGCGCCAGAAAGCGCAGCCGGAGCCCACCGGCGAATGACGAGTCTGTTCTGGCAGGACGCCGGCGCCCCAGATGGGCGCCGGCGTTGTTTTGCCGGTATCTCTCGCGCTCGACGCCGCTCCGGCGATGTTCACGACAAGTGGTCGCAGAGCGGAACCGGAGGTGCGTTGCCATGAGGAGTCGTGATTGGCGGGCAGTGGCAGAGGAGTCGGGCGCTTGATCCTGCTGGGCATCGATCCCGGTTCGCGAATCACCGGCTACGGCGTCATCGATGTCGCCGCCAAGCCGCGCTATGTCGCCAGTGGCTGTATCCGTATCGACGGCGAGGACCTGGCCCAGAAGCTGGCGCGGATCTATGCCGGCATCAGCGAGATGATCGGTGCGTACCGGCCCTCGGAGTTTGCCATCGAGCGGGTGTTCATGGACAAGAACGCCGA
>NZ_CEXLVS010000209.1:0-4280 GCF_982684285.1 Salinicola sp.
AATGCGGCGGTCTTGCCGGTGCCGGTCTGCGCCTTGCCGACGACGTCGCCTCCGAGCAGCGTGTGCATCAATGCCTCGGCCTGGATCGGGGTGCAGTACTCGAAGCCTTCGGCCTGGATCGCGCGCATCAGCGGATTCGGCAGGTCGAAATCGTGGAATCGCCAGCGTCCGGCAACGGGCTCGACCTGAAACTGCTTCAGCGACCAGCCCGAAGTGTTCCGCGACTGCGATTTACGTGGCTTGCGCCGACGCCGCTTGGGTCTGCGATTCTGTGCCGGGGCCTGGGTGTTGTCAGACTCACTCATAGTTATGACGTATGTCCGAAATCGATTGACGGTTTGACTCGCGAAGGCTGGCGCTATCCATACCGGGGGCCGGAAGCACCGTGATCGGCGCGACGGGCATTCATGCCTTCAAGGCGGATCCTCGACGCGACGAGTGACGATCTCGCGCAGAGATCACCCGGCGCGAGCCGACGGTATTGTACCAGCCTCGCCCGCCAACGTCGCGAGCCCAGTGGATCAACGTCGCGAGCCCAGCGGATCAACGTCGTCGAGCCCAGTGGATCAACGTCGCGAGCCCATTGGATCGACCTGGTGCTGCGGGTTTGCGAGTCCCGTTCGGGTATTCGATGGCAGGCGCTTCGCTGGCTGTTAAACTACGCGCCAATCTTTCGCTCTCGATTACCCGCCACGAAACGCATAGGTCGCGCGCATGACTCGCAGAAAAAAGACCAGGTCGCTGGCCGACAAGGTGACGATCCGCACCGGCAAGCGCAAGGATTACCGCCGCTGGCGCCATGACAATCCCGATGAAGTCGCGCCGTCGCGTCGCTACGTCGACAAGAAGACCCAGCAGCGCAAGCTGCAGGCCGAGCGCAAGCGCCAACGCCAGAGCGCGCCGCCGCTCCCCCTGCACAAGCCCGCCAACGACGACAAGGATTCCGACTGATGCGCCTGGTTTCTTTCAACATCAACGGCATCCGTGCGCGGCTGCACCAGCTCGAGGCGCTGATCGCGACACACGCACCGGATGTCATCGGCCTGCAGGAGACCAAGGTTCAGGACAGCGAGTTTCCCAGGGAAGCCGTGGAGGCCATGGGCTATCACGTCCATTTTCACGGCCAGAAGGGTCACTACGGGGTCGCCATGCTGACCAGGTCCGCGCCGGAGTCCGTCCACTACGGGCTGCCGGGCGACGGCGAGGACGCGCAGCGCCGGCTGATCGGCGTCACGCTGGCCATGCGCGACGGCCAGCCAATGACGGTGTGGAACGGCTACTTTCCGCAGGGCGAGAACATCGCCCACCCAACCAAGTATCCCAACAAGCGGGCATTCTACGCCGGCCTCAACGCCCTGCTGGAAGAGCGTCATCGGCCCGACGAGCGCGTGGCGATCATGGGGGATTTCAACATCTCCCCGGCAGACATCGACATCGGCATCGGCGAAGAGAACCGCAAGCGCTGGCTCCGCGAGGGCAAGACCAGTTTCCAGCCGGAAGAGCGCGAATGGCTCGCGCGCTTGAAGGCCTGGGGGCTGGAGGACAGCTATCGGCGCTGCCATCCCGACAGCACCGATTTCTTCAGCTGGTTCGACTACCGCTCCAAGGGTTTCGACCGTGAGCCCAAGCGCGGCCTGCGGATCGACTACATCCTGGTGACCGAGCCGTTGGCTAGCGCCACTCGGCGAGCCGGGATCGACTACGACCTGCGCGGCATGGAAAGGCCTTCCGATCACGCCCCGGTGTGGAGCGAGTTCGACCTCGACTGAGTCGATGTTGATCCGAATTGAGCCGGCAGCAGAGACGGCGCCTCGGATCCCGGGGCGTCGCCGCCGGGACGCCGTCGTTCAGCCCAGGGAATCCAGCCACTGCTGCGCCTGCTCGACGCCGGCGGCCCTGGCCTGACGAAAGGCTTCCCGGGCCTGGTCACGCCGATCGAGCTGGGCCGCCGCGATTCCCTGCAGCAGCCAGTCCCGCCCCGACGCCTCACCGCCCGACTGACGCAGGCCGGAGAGCGCATCCAGCGTGGCTTGCCATTCGCCCCAGCCGTAGGCGATCTCCGCCAGCTGTCGCCAATCCTGCCCGCGGCCGGTCCGCTCCGCCAGCGCCCGCCAGGCCGACAGGGCCTCGTCGTGGTTACGGGCCGCCGTCCAGGCCTGCGCCAGGAGCTTCAGGTTGTCGGCGTTGGCTTCCAGCCGGCCGTCATCCAGCCACTGCGTCAGATGCTCGGCGGCACGGGCCGGCGTGCCGCCGGCGATATGCAGCTTGGCCAGTTGTCGCAGATCCTCTCTCGAGACCAGCACGCCACGGCGCCAGCCGCTCTCCCATATCGCCGCGGCCCGGCCGCTATTGCCGGCTTGCTGGGCCAGGCCCGCGGCGCGACGCCAGACGTCCGGCGAATCCTGGTCATCGCCCAGTAGCGCCAGGGCGTCGTCGAACCGCCCACTCTGCTGATAGACCGTGCTTGCCAACTGACGCTGCGACGAGCTCCAGCCTTCGGTGCCGGATTCCCGCAGGCGATCGAGAGACTGGCTGGCCGCGCTCCAGTCATCGAGCGACGCCCGCGCCTGGACCAGCAGCCAGCGCGAGGCATCGTCACCGCCGCTGCGCTCGATCCAGTCGGTCAGCAGGTCCGCGCCCTGCCGCGTCTGGCCGGCGCGGAGCCGGAGACGCGCTTCCTGCTGCAGCCAAGAGAGCCGGCGAGCGGCGGGGACGCCGTCGATCCGCCGCGCTTCGGCAAATTGATCCGCCGCCTTGGCGTCATCGTTACGACTGGCGTTGGCCGTGGCAGCCAATTGCAGGAACAGCGCCCGCGCCCAGCGGTCGGCGGCGTTACCGCCTTCGAGCCGCGAGGCGGATGCCGCCGCACGCGAGGCCACCGCGGCATCGTCGCCGGACTCGAGCCGTGATTGCATGGACTGCAGCGTTCGAATCATGTCCGGACGCAGCGCCGGCCCCTCCGCCTGCGCCAGCGGAACGCCGCCGAAGCCGATCAGGCCCGCTGCCAACAGCGCCAGGCAACGCTTGCCCAGCGGGCGAACCGTCGTCGAACTCATCATCAGCCCTCCAACTGGAACTGGATACGCTGGGTGGCGCGCCGTACGTCGTCGGCCGGCGGGAACCGCCACTGCGATACCGCCTCTTCCACCGCCCGATCGAAGACATTGGCAGGGTCGGCATCGATCACGCGCAGACTGCCGGTATCGACACGCCCATCCGGTTGAATGATGAAGCTGACCTCGACATAGCCTTCCATGCCGCGACGACGCGCTCGCATCGGGTAGGTCGGATTGACCCGGCTGGTCGGCTGCAGCTGGCCGACGTCACGTGGCGAAGCCTGGGTGCCTCGGGGCGGTTGCTGCGGCGCCGGATTGGGCTGCGGCGGCCCATCCGTCGCCTCGGGCGTGGCTTCCGGCTGCGGCGCGGTTTCAGCAACCGTTTCCTGCGTCGGCCGGGGCTCAGGCTCCGGCTCGGGGCGAGGTTCCGGTTCGGGGCGTGCTTCGCTCAGCTCGGGCAGCGTCTCGTCCAGCGTGACGTCCGGCGTCTGCATCGGCGGCGTCTGCGGCTCGGGAATCTCCACCGGGCTGGGCGCTTCCGCTGCCGGTGGCGGCGCTGCCGCCGGCGGCGGCGGTGGCGCGCTGGGCGGCGGTAACGAGGGGGATGTCGGCGTCGGCTGCGCCTGGTCCTGCTGCGGCGCGTCGACCATCGAGATCGCCGTGGGCGTCACGATCTGGGTGCGATCCGGCGCCGGCGGCGCCACCAGCAGCGCCAGCAGATAGAACAGCAGCAGCGCCAGCAGCGCGCCACCTGCCAGCCCGGCCAACCTGCGCATCAACCGGCATCCCGATTGGCGGCCACGGCAACGTTGTCGACCCCGGCCTGGTGAATGCGATCCATCACCTGGATCAACAGGCCGGTGGTCGAGTTCTTGTCGGCCTGGACCACGACGCTGCCATCACCGGAGACCAGTTGCGCCACGCGCGCGCCGACGCGATGGGCATCCACGGCCTCGCCATCGACCCACACCGCGCCTTCGCCGGTGATCGCGACCAGCACCTGGGTGTCCTGGCGCGCCGTCGCCTCGCTGGACTCGGGCCGCTGAATCTCGACCCCACTCTCCTTGATGAAGCTGGTGGTGACGATGAAGAAGATCAACATGATGAAGACGACATCCAGCATCGGCGTCAGATCGATGCCGGTGGAATCGTCATTCGCTTCCCGCAAGCGGCGCCTACGCATGAGAGCCCTCCACGGCGCGGGCCATGCGGTCGTGCAGCCGC
>NZ_CEXLVS010000209.1:4290-7458 GCF_982684285.1 Salinicola sp.
GTCCTCGCGCCGAATGATCTGTTCCAGGCGGGTGACGAACAGCAGCCCGACCACGGCGACCGCCATTCCGCACAGCGTCGGCAACGTGGCCTGGGCAACGCCGTCGGCCATCGCCCGGGCCTGACTGCTCTCGGTCAGTGCCAGGCTGTCGAATACCTGAATCATCCCGGTCACCGTCCCCAGCAACCCAAGCAAGGGGCAGATCGCGATGAGCAGCTTGAGCCACGGCACCGGTAGACGCAGCCGGGCAATCAGTTCGCGGGTCCACACCTCGCGCAGTGTCAACGCGCTCCAGCTCGAGTGATCGCGACGCCGAATCCAGGCTTCGATCAGCACCCGCCGGGCACGGCGGTGGGTGAACCGCCAATAGAACAGCCGTTCCAGCGACATCGCGAACAGCGCCATGGCCACCAGCATGATCACCACCAGCACCTCACCGCCGGCGCCGATCAGCCAGCGGATCGGCTCAAGCGTGAGCACCATGACGGCGCTCCTCGGCGTGGGCAACGGCAGCGGTTTCGGCTTCGAGATGCTCGGCGAGCACGGCGCTGGCGCGGCCTTCCAGCAGGCCGATCAGGCGGCGGCTGCGGCTGTTCAGCGCCGTATTGACGAACAGCAGGGGAACGGCGGTGATCAGACCCAGCACGGTCGTCACCAGTGCCTGGCTGATGCCGCCCGCCATCAGTTGCGGATCGCCGGTCCCGAACACGGTGATCGACTGGAAGGTGACGATCATGCCGGTGACCGTGCCCAGCAGCCCCAGCAGCGGGGCCACCGCCGCGATCAGCTTGACGATCGGTTGGCCCCGCTCCAGGCGTGGCTGCTCCGCCAGCATGGCCTCGTCGAGACGAGCTTCCAGCGCTTCCGGGGCGTGATCGCGGCCCAACGCGGCGAAGCGCCCCAGCACCCGGCCCAACGGGTTGTCGTCATGCAGCGTCTCCGGGCTCTGCATCTGGCGGCGCATTTTCGCGCTGACCCGAAGCAGATAGGCGTACTGGACCAGCGCCACCAGCAGCCCGACGAGTCCCAGCGCCACGATCACGTAGCCCACGTAGCCACCCTGCTGGAAGCGCTGCCACAGCGTGGGCTGCTGAGATAGCGCCTCGAGCACGTCACCGTCGGTGGGGTCGATCACGATCTGGTTGCCCTCGCCCTGCTGGAACGCCCGCAACGCCTGCCGGGCGTCGCCCGGCGTCGCCGCGAATACGGCGAGGCGCCCGTCGTCGCCCATGCGCTGCAGCAGATCGCCATCGCTGAAGGCGACGGTATCGCCCAGACGCACGACTTCACGCTGGCTCACGTCGCCATCCTGGCCCGCCACAGGTGCCTGGAAACGCACCCCGCGCCCGCTCTCCGCGATCAGCCCCGCCAGGTCCTGGCGTACCCGTTCGAAAGTCTGCAGATCGACGAGCCCACGATCGTCGAGACGCGGCGGTAACGCCGCATCGCCGCCAACGGTCAGCCAGCTCTCGGCGAGGGCGTCGCGAAGCTCGCTGGCCTGTTGCTTGACGATGCCGGAGACATCGCCGATATCGCCGGCCTCCTGCATGCGCTGCTGGTGTAGATCGGCCAACTGCTGCTGCTGGTCGGACCGGCGCGCTTCCAGCTCGTCGCGTCGGGCCTGCGCCTGCTGCAGCCGCTGCTCGGCATCGGTCACTGCCTGTTGCAACGCCTGACGGTCGTCCAGCAGCGCTTCCAGCCGCTGGTTGTCGCGCTGCTCGGCGGCTTGGCTGTCGGCACGGAACCTGTCGAGTACCTGCTGCATCGACGCCGCCGTGCCACTCGTCGCATCATCGCCTGGCGTGGCGCTGGATTGCGCACTGACGCTGCCGGGCAACAGCGTGATCGCCGCGATGGGCAGCGCCAACCACCATGAATGACGGCTCATGACCGACCCTCCGTCGCTGACCGCCCCGCGCCGACCACCAGCGACGCCGGCAGATGCAACAAGGCCGGCGCGCTCTGGTCCTGAGCGATGCGAATACCACGGCGAACTTCGCCGATCTGATCGCCGTTCAGCGCCTCCCACTCGCCGTCGGCGACGCTCCAGACACCGCCGGCGCGATCGTCCGGGGTGACGTAGTACCAGCCGGTGCGGCCGACGCGCAAGTAATCGACTTCCCTCGCCATCTGGCTACCCTGACTGGCGGCATCGGACTGTGCGCCCTCGAGCGGCCCGCTCCATTGATCCATCTCGCGCCCATAGGCCAGCTCGGCGCGCCAGGCGGAAAAGAGACGCTGCAGCTTGTCGGCCTGGGAGGCGTCATCGCGGGAAAGCATCTGCTCCAGATCGTCGACGCGCGCCAGTCGCTCGTCGCGAAGGAATGGCATATCCGCTTCGATCATCTCCCGTAGTTGTTCGACCATCTGGCGCATCTCTCCCGGCAGCGCCTCGCGAGTCACGGAAATCTGCGTGAGCGCCTGCTTTTCAGAAGCGATCCGCTTGGCCTGGTTGTCGACGATTGGCGCCAGTTCGGCGTTGTAGCTCTCCAACCGATCGGCCTGCTGGCCGGCCTGCCGCAAGCGCTCCAGCGCCTCGCGCGTGGCGTCATCGGCCGCGTCGATGCGCTGCTGGAGCTCGGCCTGGGTCTGCTGCGCCTGGATACTGGCCTGACTGAGCGAATCCTGGGCAAGTATCGTGCTGGGCGCGCTCACGCCGATGGCTGCGAGGCAAAGGGCCGATACATACCCACTCGTTCTTCGCGGGAAATGAAGCACCACGCTATCTCCTTGCGGATGAGCCTTAACGACGAGGCGGTGAAGAGCGCCGCCGGGTCGGCGGGATGACGACGTTGAATTCGACGCGACACGCTAATACAAACAAGAACAATTATCAATCCGCATGCACGCCGCCACCCTCTCAGCGACGCCCTTCACTGGCGCTGAGGCAAGGCTTCCTGAACACGGCGCCCGATCCCCAGACACGAAAAAGCCGATGCCATCGGGCATCGGCTTCTTCACCACCGCGGTTCCACGGCGACGGGACTACAGCTTCTGTTCCAGCTCGAACAGGTCGCCCACCAGGCCGGAAACCTGCGAGAGCGCCACCTGGAAAATCCCGATTTCCTACAGCTTCTGCTCCAGCTCGGGCAGGATCTCGAACAGGTCACCGACCAGGCAGAGCGGAAGCGCGCGCGGCAGCTGGCAAGTCCCGGTTGACTAGAGCGT
>NZ_CEXLVS010000210.1:0-7439 GCF_982684285.1 Salinicola sp.
CGTACGGAGTTTGCTCGTCCATTTCGAGGTCGACCTCGGAGTTGAAGCAAACATCGACTGAGCTCGTGTGGACGAAACGGCTCACGCCGTGCTCGAAGCAACCACGCAGCAGATTCTCGACGCTGACCTGGGTGCCCTCCTGGATGAACATGCGGGAGCCGCCCGTGCGCCAGGCATTTTCGCTCACGCTGACCATGTCGCTGTCGGAGATGCTGCCACCGTCGATCTCCTGCTCGACGATGTACGCCGTCATCATCTTGGTCAGACTGGCCGGCGGCAGACGCTGGTCCCCGTTGTGATTCACCAGCAACTGCCCCGTGGAGGCATCCATCAGCACCCAGGAAGAAGCCGCCAGATCCGGCGGCGATGGAATCAGCTGTCCCGGTTCCGGATTGGCCGTGGACATCTGGCTGTCGGGGGTGGGCTGCTGGGCGCCGACCGGTGATGAAAACAGCCCCAGACACAATGACGCTGAGATGACCAGGCGTGAAACAGACGAAGTGAACAACGCTTTCATGACAATCGGGTTCTCATTGGAAGAGGTTACTGTGTGGGCGCTACCAGGAACACCTGGCCGTAGCCGGCGTCTCGCAAGGTAGCTCTGATGGATTCGAGCGATGCCAGGTCATCGATGGGCCCGACCTGGACACGATAGAGAGGTGTCGCATTGTCAATGCGAACCGGTCGCGACAGCAAGCCCTGCAGGCGGCTTTTCAGCGCCTCCGCGTTGGCCTGAGAGCCCAGCGCGGCGACCTGAACGTAGCGCTGCCCGGCAGTCGAGCGCGTGGCGCCAGGCGCGGATGTGGCGTTGTCGGGCGACGCAGCTGCGGCATTGCGGGGTGGCGCGTAGGCGGCAGCCGTGGGGTCACCGTCCTTGGCCGCCGAGAGGATGGGATCGATGCTCGCCTCGTAGTTCACCGCCGTCCCTGCTGCCGACGTCGAGCCGGCCGGCCGGCTCGGCGCGGCCCGTTTCGATACCGCGGGAGTGGCGGACCGGGCTGCGACATCGGTCTGTCCGGAAGCGCTGCCCGCCGAATTCGATCGGCCATGGGTACGCGCCCACGCCACGGGGTCGATCGCCTCCACTTTCACCCGCCCCGTTCCGCCCTTCAGGATTCCCAACCGGGCTGCCGCCGCATAGGAGAGATCGATCAAGCGGTCGCTGTGAAACGGACCGCGGTCGTTGACGCGAACGATGACCTTGCGACCGTTGTCGAGGTTGGTGACCCGGGCGTAGGTGGGCAGGGGGAGCGAGCGGTGCGCCGCCGACATCTTGTACATGTCGTAGGTTTCGCCATTGGCGGTGTCGTAGCCCTGGAACTTGACCCCGTACCAGGAAGCACGGCCTTCCGCCGAGTATCCGGTCGGGTCGTCGAGCACATGATAGGTCTTTCCCCAGACACTATAGGTCGAGCGGTTGCCGCTCCTGGAGCGCGGCTCGACCCTGGGCACCGCGTCCGGCACGTTGGCGACGTCCTCGGGCGAGTCCGGGTACGCATCCTGATCCATCGCGTAGCGCCCGCCGCCCTGCTGGGAGCCGCCACCGCCGGCACAGCCCGCCAGTATCGACACCAGCACGATCATCGGCAAACCGCGCCATGTCATGCCTGGACGCGTCATGTTCTGTCATCCATGGCCGTTTGAATGCGCTGGGCCAGTGTCGCCACCGCCATGGCGTAGAGGTGACTGTGGTTGTAACGCGTGATGACGTGGAAATTGTCGAGACCCAGCACGTAGCGGACGTGGCCATCGGCGAAATCCAGCGCCAGCGGCACGACCTTGTCCTGCGGCTGCAGATTTCCCGCCGTGGGTTCGATACCCACGCGCTTCAGGGCTTCGACCGTGGTATCCGGCGGCTCGGTGCGGTTGAATTTCACATCGGGTGGCAGCGCCTCGGGGCCGCTGGCCTCGACCAGCACTGGCCGGTGTCGCTGCCAGCCATGCTCGCTGAAATAATTGGCGATACTGCCGATGGCATCGACCGGATCATTCCACAGGTCCTTCAAACCGTCGCCGTCGAAATCGACCGCGTAGGCCTGGTAGCTCGTCGGGATGAACTGGGGATACCCCATGGCACCGGCATAGGAGCCGTAGAGCGTCTGCGGGTCGACTCCCTGCCCCAGCGTGATTGCGAGAAAGGCCTCGAGTTCGCTACGGAAGAATCCACCCCGCGTGGGATGATGAAACGCCAGCGTCGACAGGGAGTCGAGCACGCGGTGCGTCCCCTTGTGCCGGCCGTACTGGGTCTCGACCCCCAAGATCGCCACCACGACTTCCGGGGGCACGCCGTAGCGCCGTTCGGCGCGCTCCAGGGCTTCCCGGTTGGCGTCGAGAAAGGCGACCCCCTGCCGTATCCGCTCGGGCTGTATGAAGATGTCGCGATACTCGTCCCAGCGCAGCCGCCGCTCCGCCGCGTGGCTCATCGCCTCCAGCACCTGGGGCCGATATCTCGCCGCCCGCATGGCCGCATCGAGTTCGCGCTCCGACACGCCCTGCCGGGACAGCGACTCCAGCATCGCCTTCACCTCGGGGTGGGTGGCGGGATCGAAATCCTCCTCGCCCTGCGCGGCCGCGCTCGCCATGCCCAGCAGCCCCACCAGCAGCAGAGTGAGGCTGAATCGAACTTCTCGTCTCCAACGCAGCGGCATGCGCGACT
Organism: Salinicola sp.; assembly: GCF_982684285.1. Taxonomy (NCBI): domain Bacteria; kingdom Pseudomonadati; phylum Pseudomonadota; class Gammaproteobacteria; order Oceanospirillales; family Halomonadaceae; genus Salinicola; species Salinicola sp. The sequence goes on from NZ_CEXLVS010000210.1 coordinate 2,657, forward strand.
CGCTCCCTGATTGCGGCTTGTCCAGCGTCAGTGTGTCAACAGACGCCGGTGCGTATGAATCGACATGAGAATACCGAACCCGGCCATCAAGGTCACGCTGGAGGTCCCGCCATAGCTGACCAGCGGCAGCGGCACCCCGACGACCGGCAGAATGCCGCTGACCATGCCGATATTCACGAATACATAGATGAAAAACGTCAGCACGATGCTGCCGGCCAGCAGGCGTCCGTAGGTGTCCTGCGCGTTGTTGGCCATCACCAGCCCACGCGCGACCAGCAGCAGGTAGAGAACCAGGATGGTGCCCATGCCGATCAGCCCGAACTCCTCCCCGAGCACGGCGACGATGAAGTCGGTGTGGCGTTCGGGCAGGAACTCGAGCTGGGACTGGGTCCCCAAGCCCCAGCCCTTGCCTTCCAGCCCCCCGCTGCCGATCGCCGTCTTGGACTGGATGATGTTCCAGCCGGCGCCCAGCGGATCGCTCTCCGGGTTGAGGAAGGTCAACACCCGCTGGCGCTGATAGTCATGCATGTTGATCCACAGCAGCGGCATCGCGCCACCGGCCATCGCCACGAGCGTCACGATGAACTTCCAGGAAAGCCCCGCCAGCAGAATCACGAATACCGCGGCACAGGTGACCAGCAGCGAGGTCCCCAGGTCGGGCTGGCGAGCGATCAGCAACACCGGAACGCCGACGATCACCCCGCATACCAGAAGGTCCCGCCATGTGGGCGGCAGAGGTCGGCGGTGAAGATAGGCGGCCAGCATCATCGGCATGGCGATCTTCATCAGCTCCGAGGGCTGGAAGCGCAGCGGGCCGATCTCCAGCCAGCGCTGCGCCCCCATGCCGATGTCCCCCATGATCTCGACGGCGACCAGCATCAGCAGCCCCCCGCCATAGGCGACCGGCGTCCACCGGAGCAGCGTGACGGGGGAGAACTGCGCGATGACGATCGCGCCGAGCAGCGCGACCCCCATGCGGGAAGCCTGCGCCATCGTCGTCGAGGTCGACATCCCGCTGGCGCTGTAGAGCACCACCAGGCCAAAGGAGATCAGCAGCACCAGGATCGACAGCAACCAGGGATCGAGATGAATGCGTAGCCATATCGAGCGCTTGCGCCCGACTCGTGCCCGATGTGTTCGCGGTGCCACGCGCTGGAAATCAATCGCCATCGATACTCTCGACTTCTTCGTTGACCGTGGTGCCCGGTCGATTCTTCAGTTCGCCGTCCGGCAACAGCCAGGCATCGGTCAGTTCGCGCCCCAGACCGGAAACGCCGCCGCCGGCGTTCTCGACGATGACCGCGATCGCGATCTGCGGATCCTCGACCGGCGCGAAGCCGATGAACAGCGCGTGATCCCGAAGTCGTTCCGTCAGTTCGTCGGCGTCGTACTTCTGATTCTGCCCCAGCGAGAACACCTGGGCGGTACCGGTCTTCGCCGCCATCTCGTACTGCAGGCCGGCTCCCGCCTTGCGGGCGGTCCCCTCGGATCCCTGAAGTACCGCTTCCATCCCCTTGTAGACGTCCTGCCACCAGCGTGCCTGATCGACCTGAACGTCCGGCTTGGTGTCGGCGAAAGGCGGTTCGATGACTTGATCGCCAATCCGCTTGGCCAGATGCGGCCGAACCCAATGGCCATGGTTGGCCAGCGTGGCGGTGGCCGCGGCCAGTTGGAGCGGCGTGGCCATGAAATACCCCTGGCCGATACCCGCGGAGAGCGTCTCGCCGGGGTACCAGACCTGATTGTACTTCTCGCGCTTCCACTCGCGGGAGGGCATCAGGCCCGGGGCTGCGCCCTGCACATCCAGCGAGGTTACCTCACCGAAGCCGAACTGATGCATGAACGAGGAGAGTCGGTCGATGCCCAGCCGGTAGGCCATGGTGTAGAAGTAGGTATTGTTGGAGACCTCCAGCGCCCGCTCGAGATCGACTCGCCCGTGCCCCCAGCGCAGCCAGTTGTGGTAGCGCCGCGTGTCGTTGGGCAACTGGAAGTATCCGGGGTCATAGATGACGTCGTTGGGCTTGACCACGCCATCCTGCAACGCCGCCAGCGCCTCGAAAGGCTTGATGGTGGAACCGGGAGGGTACTGGCCCCGGACCGCGCGGTTGTACAAGGGCAGATCGAGATTCTGCTGCAGGGCCCGGTAGTCGTCGTAGGAGATGCCGGTCACGAACTTGTTGATGTCGAAGCCGGGCGCCGAGACCATCGCCAGGATGTCGCCGGTCTTGGGCTGGATCGCCACGATGGCGCCCCGCCGGCCATCCAGCAGGTCGTAGGCCATGTGCTGGAGGCGACTGTCGATGGTCAGGGTGATGTCCTTCCCGGGCACCGGCGGATCCCGGTCCAGCTCCCGCAGGACTCTCCCCCGCGCGTTGGTCTCGACCTTGCGCAGGCCCGCCTTGCCGTGGAGTTGATCCTCGTAGGTGTACTCGATGCCGGTCTTGCCGATGAAGTGGGTTCCCGCGTAGTCCCCCGAGTCCAGTTCGGCCAGCTCCTCCTCGTTGATCCGCCCGACGTACCCCAGCACGTGCGACATCACGATGGGGTCGGGATAGTAGCGCATCAACTGGGCCTCGACCTCGACGCCGCTGAGCAGGTATCGGTTCACCGCCAGGCGCGCGATCTGATCCTCCGTCAGGTCGCTCATCAGGAGCGCCGGCTGGTAAGGTCTCTGGCGCTGGCGGGAGCGCTCGCGGAAGGTCGCCACCTCGTCCTCGGGCAGGTCGAGAATATCGATCAGCCGCTGCAGCGTGGTATCGAGATCATCGACACGCTCACGCACGATCGTGAGGTTGTAGGTCGGCCGGTTCTCCGCCAGCAGCTTGCCGTTGCGGTCGTAGATCAGCCCGCGCCGGGGCGGCAGCGGCTCGACCCGCATGCGGTTGTTGTCGGACCGGGTGATGAAGACGTCGTGCTCGATGACCTGCAGGTAGAACAGGCGGGAGACCAGTGCCCCTGCCATCAGCACGATGACCAGAGCGGCGACCAGCGAGCGGTTACGGAAGACACGGGCTTCCAGCTCGTGATTCTTGATGTTTTCGCGGCGCTTACGCATGACGGGAATGGCGGTTCAGGGCATGGGAAGCCCCGGAGCGGGCATGGCGTCCAACGGCGTCGCTGTCGGCGGTATCGAATGGAAACAAGCGACTGACTCTCTGACTCAACGGTGGTACGGGTGCCCTGCAAGCAACGTCCAGGCGCGATAGAACTGCTCCGCCAGCACCACGCGCACCAGCGGGTGCGGCAGCGTCAGCGCGGAGAGCGACCAGGAGACCTGAGCCCGGGCGGCGACGCGGGGATCGAGGCCATCCGGGCCACCCACCACCAGCGCCACGTCCTGCCCTTCCAGCCGCCACGCGCCGAGGCGTTCGGCCAGTTGCTCTGTCGTCCAGGACTGCCCTTTGACCTCGAGCGCGACGATACGTTCCTGATCTTTCAGCTTTTCCAGCATCCGATCGCCCTCGGCCCGGACCGCCCGCACAATATCGGCATTCTTGCCACGGGCGCCAGGCGGGATCTCGACCACCTCGAGCGGCATTTCCCGCGGCAGACGCTTGCGATACTCATCGGCACCAGCCTCGACCCAGGCCGGCATGCGCGAGCCGACGGCCAGCAGCCGGATCTTCATCCCCGAAGCTCTTGCCGATCCGAGTCGCCAGTGGCTCGCCGGGCGTCGGCGGGCAGGTCGGCCCAGAGACGCTCGAGGTCGTAGAGCTGCCGGGTCTCCGGCATCATCACGTGGGCGATGACATCGCCCAGATCCACCAGCACCCACTCCCCGCTCTGCTGCCCCTCCACGCCCAACGGGCGGAGGCCGGCCTCCTTGGCTTTCTCGATCACGTTGTCCGCCAGTGCGGAGACGTGCCGCGAGGAGGTGCCGCTGGCGACGACCATGACGTCGGTGACGCTGGTCAATTCGGCCACGTCCAGCTCGACGACATCGCGCGCCTTCAGCTCCTCGAGCGCTTCCACCACCAATGATTTAAGCGTATCTGTCTGCATAGCTCCTCGTCATATAACCCCTTCCTGGGAAGGGAATCGCTACCCCCGGGATCCGGGAGAGGCGCATTTTACGCGGATGGACCATTAACGCCAGCCCCGCCCTCTCGATATCGCTCAGGAATGGCGATAGAGGGCATGGCTGGCGATATAGCGCTCCACCGCCTCGGGAATCAGATAGCGCACGCTGAGCCCTTGCTGCAGGCGTCGCCGCACTTCGGTGGCCGCGATGGCCATGCGGCTCGGCAGGCGCAGGCGCAGCAGATGGCCCCCGGGGGCGGCCATCATCGACGCCACCGTCGACACCTCCCGCCCCTCGATCAGCGAGGCCAGCGCCGGCTCCAGCGGCGCCTCGTGGTCGGGGCGGTCGATCACCACGATGTGCGCCAGCGACAGCAGCCGTTCCCGCTGGTGCCACTCCGGCAGGCCGAGGAACGCATCGTGGCCGACCGCCATGATCAGCCGCGCCTGACCGCCCCACTCTTCACGCAACGACGCCAGCGTATCGACGGAGTAGGAGTGGCCCGAGCGGCGCACCTCGCGATCGTCGGCCACCAGCCCCGGCGTGTCGCCGATACCGGCTCTCAGCATGGCCAGGCGGTGCTCGGCGGAAATCCCCGGCGCCATGCGGTGCGGGGGCACGTGAGCCGGGATCATGTGAACCGCGTCCAACGCCAACGCCTCTCCTAGCTCGACGGCACTGCGCAGGTGCCCCATGTGAACCGGGTCGAAGGTGCCACCCAGCATCGCTATACGTGGAATCGAGGCGTTCTGCACGTCAACT
>NZ_CEXLVS010000211.1:0-7422 GCF_982684285.1 Salinicola sp.
ATCGCCGATGCGCAGGACTTCTGCCGCCCCACCCTCCGCCACGATGCGCTGCTGATCATCGAGGATACCCGCCGGCATCCCGACTTCGCCAACCATCCCCAGGTCCTCGGCCCCCCCCATTGGCGCTTCTATGCAGGCGTACCGGTACGGGATTCCAACGGTTTCGGCCTGGGCGCGTTGTGCCTGGTGCATACGACGCCAATCGCCTCGTCGGCGCTGGATTTCGGCATGCTCCATGTCCTCGCCAGCCAGATCGAGGATGAGATCGACAAGCGTCCAGTCGACCGACCGATGTCGAAACCGAGCCGCGATCATGTCGACGCGCTGACCGGCTTGCCGAATCGTCGTCTGCTTCAAATGCTGATGGACGCGGAGCTGGCATCTGCCCGACAGCGTAACGAGGCCCTGTCGGTCTGCCTGATCAATCTCGATGGCTTCAAGCACATCAACGAAGCACATGGCAGCGCCGTGGGCGACGAGGTACTCCAGGTCATCGCCGGGCGCTTGCGCGACGCTGTCCGCCGCAAGGATCTGGTGACGCATCTGGGCGGTGACGAATTCGCCATCATTCTGCGCAACAGGCTGCAGCCCGAGGCCTGCAACCGCGTTCTCGACCGGATTCGCGCGCCCATCCGGACATCGAGCCTCGTCCATACGCTCACGGCCAGTATGGGAATCACCTGCTATCCCGAAGACGACGAGGACGCGGACGCACTGCTTCATCACGCCTATCAAGCCATGTACTCGGCCAAGGAGACCGGCAAGAACGGCTACTGTCGTTTCGACCCGAAGCTCCATCACTCCCGGCGCAAGCGTCTGGCGGTGGCCCGTGAGGTGAAGCTCGCCCTGTCGCGGCAGCAACTGGAACTCTTCTACCAGCCCAAGATCGATTACCGCCATGACACCGTGTCGGGGTTCGAGGGCTTGCTGCGATGGCGTCGGCCTTCGGGTGATATCCTGCCGCCGGACTGCTTTCTCCCTGCTATCGAGAACAGCTGGCTCGACATCGAGCTTGGCAAATACGTCATCGACAGGGCGCTGGCGGCCCTGGACTGGATCGTGCAGCGCGGACTCCCCTATTCGATCAGCGTCAACGTCAACCCCTCCAGCCTTCTCGACAGCGGCTTCATCGATCATCTACACCAAGCCCTGGCACGCCAGAAGCGGGATCTGGCGGGACGGCTCACGCTGGAAATCCTGGAAAGCACCTCACCCCACGAGGAGATGGAAGCCATCGTGGTCAACGTTCAAGCTTGTCTGCGACTCGGGCTACAGCTGTCGCTGGACGATTTCGGTACGGGTCAGTCGTCGCTGAGTTATCTGCGCACCTTCCCGACCCAGAAGATCAAGATCGACCGGTCCTTCGTGATCGGAATGCTCGACAATCCCGAGGATGAGGCCATTGTCGCGGCGATCATCGGCCTCTCCAAAAGCTTCAACCGGCGGGTCGTGGCGGAAGGGGTCGAAAATGGCGCGATCGAGGCACGCCTCAAGACTCTCGGCTGCGATCTGGGGCAAGGCTTTTACTACAGCCCCGCACTCCCCTTCGAGGAAGCGATGGCGTGGGCCGACGCCTATTCGAAACGGCGACACTGAGTTGCCGTCGGCGGCACGCCCGCGAGACCTTCAGGATCACCCGCCCCGGGCACCGCTGTCGGCGAGCCGAACGAATGGCGTCAGCCGGACATCGATGGTCACGGTGAGCGAATCCAGGGCTGCCGCCCGTTCCCGGCCTTCGGCACTGGCGCGGTGGAAATGCGGCGTCATCATCAGCAGATCGGCGATCGCCTGCGGCTCGCTCAGCGTCAGCTGGAAACGGATCGTCTCGACATCCCGCCGGGCCAGTCCATCGGGCGTCGTTCGAGAAGGTTCGCGCTCCGGCTTCAGGCTGGGATAGATGACCTCGCGCAACTCTCTCAGATGGTCCGGCCCGACATCGGCCTGTATCAACACCCCGCCCGGCTCGAGCACGCGCACGAACTCCGGATAGACCGCGAAACCGAACAGGCACAGCACGCAGTCCAGCGCGCCGTCCTGCACCGGAAGCTTGGCATTGCTCGCCACCACCCAGTTACTACCCTCTCCCTCCCGATCACGCGAAACCGCATGCTCCTGTCTGGCGGCAGACAGCACCGCCCACTTGGAGATATCCAGCCCCAGCAACGACAATGCCGTCTCCCGCTTGCCCGCCGCCTCGGCCAGTCGACGCAGGTAGTAGCCTTCCCCACAGCCGGCGTCGAGACAGCGAAGCTGGCCGTTCCCCGGTCGTGCCGAAAGCGCGGCGCGGGCAACAGCGTCGGCCACCGGCGCATAGTGACCGGCATTCAGGAAGCGTTGCCGCGCGGCAACCATCGCCTTGCTGTCGCCGGGGTCGCGCGAGCGCTTGTGCTGGACCGGCAACAGGTGGGTGTAACCCTGGCGCGCCACATCGAAGCTATGGCCGGCATCGCAGCGCCAGGTCCGACCCTGACGCTGCATCGGCTTGCCGTCCAGCGGACACGCCAGCGCGGAGAAAGGAGTGGAAGACATATCGCTACCGCTTGCTCGTGGAGCCCGCCAGTCTACCCGACATCCCATTCGATGAGGGCGGGCCGTCAGGCTGAAAGACGCGCCAGGCCGAATCCTGCCAGCGCGGATGCGGCCTCTCCCGTCACCAGCCATTGCCCCAGCGACTCGCCCAGGGCACTGGCGAACTTGAAGCCGTGGCCGGAGAAGCCGCCGGCGACGATCAGCCCGGGGAGCGGTTCATCGATCAGGAAATGCTCGTCCGGCGTGCGGATGTACTGGCAGACCGCACCGCGATGCAACGCCCCGACGCCTGGAAGATAGCGGTCGATCACCCGCCGCAGCTCGACCAGGTCATCGGAGTGATCGCCGAACGGCGCCATCGGCTCGCCTGGGTCCAACGGCTGGCCGCTGTCATGGCGACCGATCTTGAAGCCGGCACCGTCGATATCGGGGAAACCGTAATAGATGCCCAGTTCGTCATCGGTCAGGCTGAATCCCGGGAAGCGCTGGGGCAGATAGCGGCTGTCCGCCTTGAACCAGGCGAAGGTCTTGCGCACCCGGGTCAGCGGCAGCTCGATACCCAGCGGCGCCAGCAGAGGCGCCAGGTGCTGACCGGTCGACGCCAGTACCCGGTCGGCGACAAAACGCCGGCCATCGTCACAACCGGCCTCGAACCGCCCATCGTCCCTATGCCGAATGCGCGTTATCGCCGTACCCGTCGTCAGCGTCACGCCGGGGCTGCAAGCCACCCGCCGCCGCCAGCAGTCGATGATGCGCTCGACCCGCAACACGCCGGCGCGCGACTCGAAGCCCCCGCGCATCGAATCATCCAGCTGCCACCCCGGCCAGCGCTCGGTGGCCGCCACGCCGTCCATCTCGTCCAGCGGCAGATCGTATCGTCGGGCACTGGCTTCGACCTGCCGAATGAACGGCGCCGATGACGGGCCAAGGTTGAGCACCCCCGTCGGAGCGAACAGCGACTCGCCAGTGTCCCGCTCCAGTTCCCGCCAGCGCTTCAGCGCGCGCAGGGCCAGCGGGACATAGCCGCTGCCCTCGCCGTAGGCCAGCCGGATCAGGCGCGTCTCGCCATGATGCGCGCCCTGATCGTGAGGCGGGCTGTGGGCGTCGAGCACCTGGATCGAATCCTCTCCGGCCGAGGCCAGGTAGTCGGCCGTCGCCAGCCCCATGCTGCCGGCACCGATGATCAAGGTCTTGCTGTGAACGGTCTGTGTCATGCGTCGACGAATCCCGGTATTCAATGGCTTACGTGGAGGTCGCTTCGGCGGTGCGCGGGGCGCGCTCGCCTTCACTGCGCGAGATGATGGCGGTACCCGCCAGGTCGCCGGTGACATTGAGGGCAGTGCAGCCCATCCCGACCAGTGCGTCTATCGAGGTCAAGAGCGCCACGGTCTCGATCGGCAATCCGACCTGGGCAAAGACCGTCGCGATCATCACGATGCCGGCGCCGGGCACGCCGGCGGTACCGATGGAGGTCAGCGTGCCGATCAGCACGATCTCGACCATGGTCATGAAGTCCAGCGGCATGCCGACGACATTGGCGGCGAACACCGCGGAGATCGCGATGCGGATCGCCGCACCGTCCATGTTGATGGTCGCCCCCAGCGGCAGGCTGAAGCCATAAAGGCTTTGGGAGATGCCCAGGCGCTGGGCGGCATTCAACGTCAGCGGCAGCGTGCCGGTGCTGCTCTGGGTGGCGAAGGCCGTGGCCATCGGCGTGCGTGCCTCGCGGAAGAACGCCTTCAGACGCACCCCGAAGACGCTCATCAACACGCCATAGAGAACGAGGTGTACCGCGAGGGCGAGATAGAGCACCACCACCATGCCGCCCAGCGACAGGATGGTATCCATGCCCTGCCTGGCCACGGTGCCGGCGACGATGGCGAACACCCCGATGGGCACGTACTGGAGCACGCCCGACATCACCTTCATGGTCACCGCGTTGAGGCCTTCGATGACCCCATAGAGCTTGTCACCCAGCTCTCTCTGCCCCTCGCCATGGCGCATCTTCAGCAGCGCAATGCCGAACACGAAGGCGGTGAAGATGATCCCCAGCAGATTCGGCTCGGCCAGCGCGCTGACGATGTTGTCCGGCACGATGCTCAGCAGCACGCTGACGATCCCCGGATTCTCCGGCACCTCGACGCTGGCGCCGTCGTCCAGCGCCATGCCCGTGCCAGGCGACAGTAACGACGCCACCGCCAGGCCCACCACGATCGCCAGGGCCGAGGTCAACACGTAGTAGCCGAACACCTTGCCGCCGATGCGGCCCATCCGGCCGACATCGGCCTGGTTGATACCCACGATCAACGTGAACAGCACGATCGGCACGATCAGGAACTGCAGCAGACGCAGCAGTAGATCGCCGAGCGGTGCCAGCCAGGCCGCGACGGACTCGCCGCCGATCAGCCCCACCGCCACGCCCAGCACCAGCGCGATGGTGACGCGCAGAATGAGTGAAGAGTCGAGATAGCCTCGAAACAGAGTTTTCATGAATGTGCCTATGACTAGCCGCCGGAGGACGTCGCAAACCGCAGCGGCGTCGATGCCGCATAGCGTAACGCAAAAGCCCGACGCTAGGCCGGGCTCGGTATGGCGAGAACGCGAAATCAGCCGCCGATCTTGTCCTGGGTCTGCGTCTCGAAATCGCTGGCGTCGTGGCGTTCGTGAAGCTGGGTTTCCGGCTCGCCGAAGGTACGGTTGACCATGCGGCCACGCTGCACGGCCGGACGGGCATCGATCTCCCTGGCCCAGCGCTGGACGTTCCCGTAGCTCTCCACGTCCAGAAACTCCGCGGCATCGTAGAGCCGCCCCAGCGCCAGTTGACCGTACCAGGACCAGGTGGCGATATCGGCGATGGTGTACTCGTCACCCGCCAGGTAGCGCGACTCGGCCAGGCGACGGTCGAGCACGTCGAGCTGACGCTTGGCTTCCATGGTGAAGCGATCGATGGCGTATTCGATCTTCTCCGGTGCATAGGCGTAAAAGTGGCCGAAACCGCCACCGAGGTACGGCGCGCTGCCCATCTGCCAGAACAGCCAGTTCATCGTCTCGACCCGCTGGGCCGGATCGCTCGGCAGGAAGGCGCCGAACTTCTCCGCCAGATGCAGCAGGATCGAGCCGGACTCGAATACGCGAATCGGCTTGGCGCCACTACGGTCCATCAGCGCCGGGATCTTGGAGTTCGGGTTGACCTCGACGAAGCCGCTGCCGAACTGATCGCCATCGCCGATCTTGATCAGCCAGGCGTCGTACTCGGCGTCCTTGCCCAGTGCCAGCAACTCCTCGAGCATCACGGTGACCTTGACGCCGTTGGGCGTCGCCAGCGAATAGAGCTGGAACGGGTGCTTGCCGACCGGCAGCGCCTTGTCGTGGGTCGGCCCGGCGACAGGGCGGTTGATACTGGCGAACTTGCCGCCGCTCTCTTTCGGTTCCCAGACCTTGGGAGGGGTATAGTCGCTCATCACAACTCCATGACAGCAATGGGTCCCGACGAAGCCGTCATCGCGGCCTCGCCATCGTGTGATAAAAACATAGCGTGTTAAAGGTTGCTCTGCGAGTCCGCAAGCGTGGGCCAGGCGCTATCCATGCGCAAACTCATGAACGCCCGCGCCGGTTGGGCGGGACCAGCCCGTGGCGGCGCATGCGCCGGTATAGCGTCGGCCGCGAGACGCCCAGCTGGCGCGCCACCTGGCTGACGTTCCAACCCGCCTGGTCCAGGGTACGGGCCAGCGCCAGCCCCTCGGGGTCGGCCGGCGTATCATCGCCAACGCAGGTCGTCGCGGGTGACGCGGATGTCGGAGAGATGGGCGGCGTTGCGACCCGATCGGCGCGGCAGCTCTCGGGCAGGTCATGCACGGTGATCGTCTCCCCCTCGCGGGTGGCCAGGGCGAACGCCAGCGCACTCTTGAGCTGGCGCACATTGCCCGGCCAGGGGGCGTCGAGCAGCGCGTGGAGGGCATCGGCGCGCAACTGCACGGCACCGCCCTGCTCGGCGGCCAGGGCGGCGAACAGCCGCTGGATCAGATAGCGGCGGTCGGCGCGCTCGCGCAGTGGCGGCAGGACCAGCTCAGCGCCATTGAGGCGGTAGTAGAGATCCTCGCGGAAGCGGCCCTCAACGATCAGCGCGGCGAGATCGCGATGGGTGGCGGTGACCACCCGCAGCGCCACCTTGATCGGCCGCTCCGCCCCCAGCGGCATCACCTCCTGCTCGGCCAGCACCCGCAATAGACGACTCTGCAGCGCCAGCGGCATGTCACCGATCTCGTCGAGGAACAGCGTGCCGCCGTCGGCCTGCGCGATCAGGCCACGCATCCCCTTGGGATTGCCGCCGGTAAAGGCCCCGGGCAGATAGCCGAACAGCTCGCTCTCGATCAACGACTCGGGAATCGCCGCGCAGTTGACCGCAACGAAGGGGCCCTCGGCGCGGTCACCGCTGGCATGCAGTGCCCGCGCCAGCAACTCCTTGCCGGTGCCGGTCTCGCCCCGGATCAGCACGTTGAGCGGCTGCCGGCAGAGCCGCCGGGCCAGGCTCAGCAACCGCTGCATCGCCGGGTCGTCCCCCGCCAGACGATCCAGTGCCGGCGTCGAGGTCGTCGCCACCCGGTGGTGGGCCTCGCTGGCAGCGTCAGCCGCGATATCAGTCACTGCGTCCGTCGCCGTCGCATCACGCTGGCGCAAACGAACACCGCGCGGCTCCACCAGTGCGACAAAGCGGATTTCGCCACTGGCGCGCAGACGCAGGGCGCGCAACTGGTCCGGCTCGCAGCGCGGCAACGCCAGCAGATCGTCCAGTTCGGCCTCGAACAGCTGGGTCACCTGGGTCGGTGCCGGCGGCGTGCGCTGGACGTGGGCGTCGATCAGCTCGTCAAGGGTAAACGCCGTCCCTTGAAGCCC
>NZ_CEXLVS010000212.1:0-7379 GCF_982684285.1 Salinicola sp.
TCTATGCCGGCATCAGCGAGTTGATCGGTGAGTACCGGCCCTCGGAGTTTGCCATCGAGCGGGTGTTCATGGACAAGAACGCCGACTCGGCGCTCAAGCTCGGTCAGGCAAGAGGCAGTGCGATCGTGTGTGCGGCCAATCATGGCCTGCCGGTCCATGAGTACGCCGCTCGCCAGGTCAAGCAGGCGATTACCGGCAACGGTGGCGCCGAGAAGGCGCAGATCCAGCACATGGTGACGGCGCTGCTCTCTCTGGATGCGCCACCGCCGGCCGATGCCGCCGACGCATTGGCCATCGCACTGACCCATGGGTACGCTCGACAAGGGTTGCTCCCCGTCGCGCCCAAACGTCGTGGAAAATCCTCGCGAGGCGGGCGTTGGCGGGACTTCAAGCCGGATCGCTAGCTGGTTGTCGGCGGCTAGTCAGTTGAATCGGCTATGCGTATAGTGGACGCGGTCAGAGTAAGGACACGGATGGCATGATTGGACGTTTGCACGGCACGCTGTTGGAGAAACACCCCCCCTGGATCGTCATCGATGTGCACGGCGTGGGCTACGAGCTCGAGACGTCGATGACGACGCTGGTTTCGATGCCCGGTGTGGGGGAAGAGGTGCACGTCTACACGCACCTCAGCGTGCGGGAGGACGCCCACCTGCTTTACGGCTTTGCCCGCGATGAAGAGCGTCAGCTGTTTCGGGCGCTGATCAGGGTCAATGGCGTCGGTCCCAAGCTGGCACTGGCCATCCTCTCGGGCATGGACACCGATGCCTTCATCCGCTGTGTCATGGACGGCGACAGCAAGGCGTTGACCAAATTGCCCGGCGTCGGCAAGAAAACGGCCGACCGGCTGATCGTCGAGATGCGCGACCGCTTCCCGCATTGGCAGGAGGGGCAGGGATCGCTACTCAAGGCTGGCACTGTCGCCGCGCGGCCGTCCTCCGACCCGCACGCGGATGCGGAGGCGGCATTGGTGACCTTGGGTTACAAGCCCACCGAGGCTTCCCGCATGCTGTCCGGTCTGGACAAGAATCTGCCGACCGAGGCGCTGATCAAAGCAGCGCTGTCACGCCAGTTGGCTGGATGACGCGCCCATGATTGAACCCGATCGCCTGGTGGCAGCACCACCACAGCAGGGCGAGCAGCAGGTCGACCACGCCATCCGTCCCCGTCGGCTCGATGATTATATCGGCCAGCCCCGGGTGCGCGAACAGCTGGACATCTTCATCTCCGCGGCGCGAAAGCGCGGGGACAGTCTCGATCACACCCTGGTTTTCGGTCCGCCCGGACTGGGAAAGACGACGCTGGCCAATATCATCGCCGCCGAGATGGAAGTGGATATCAAATCCACCTCCGGCCCGGTGCTGGAACGTGCCGGCGATCTGGCCGCGATGCTGACCAATCTGCAGCCGGGGGACGTGCTCTTCATCGACGAGATTCACCGTCTGCCGGCCGCGGTGGAGGAGGTGCTCTATCCGGCCATGGAGGATTTCCAGCTCGATATCATGATCGGCGACGGGCCGGCGGCGCGTTCGATCAAGCTCGACCTGCCCCGGTTCACCCTCGTGGGTGCCACCACGCGTGCGGGCCTCCTGACCTCACCGCTGCGCGACCGCTTCGGGATCGTCCAGCGGCTCGAATTCTATGCCATCGACGAGTTGACCGAGATCGTCACCCGCTCGGCGCGCCTGCTCGATGTGCCTGCTGACGTCGCCGGTGCCCGGGAAATTGCACGCCGGGCCCGGGGAACGCCAAGAATCGCCAATCGCCTGCTGCGGCGGGTACGCGACTTCGCCGAGGTCAAGGGCAACGGTAGCGTCGACGCCTCGATCGCCGACCAGGCGCTCAACATGCTCAACGTCGACAGCCATGGGCTCGATCACATGGACCGACGGCTGCTGTTGGCGATGATCGAGAAGTTCGATGGCGGACCGGTCGGGGTCGATAGCCTGGCGGCCGCCATCAGCGAGGAACGCGACACGATCGAGGATGTCATCGAGCCCTATCTGATCCAGCAGGGGTTCATGATGCGCACTGCCCGTGGCCGAGTCGTCACCCGCTCCGCCTACAGCCACTTCGGTATCGCACCAAGCGAGCAGGCGCCCCAGAGCGAACCACCGAACCATGGCGGCTCCGGCAATGAGTGAATTCATCCTGCCGGTGAAGGTCTATATCGAGGATACCGATGCCGGTGGCATCGTGTACTACGTTAACTACCTGAAATTCATGGAGCGTGCGCGGAGCGAATGGTTGAACGCATTGGGCTTCGGTCAACGTGGACTGATCGAGCAGGGCGTACAACTGGTGGTACATTCGCTGCAGTGCCGCTACGCACGCCCTGCGCGGCTCGACGACCGGCTGGAGGTGACGGCCGGCGTCGGCCGCCTTTCCGCCTGCTCGTTGCAATTCGTGCAGGCAGTCCGGTACGACGGGGATACATTATGCGAAGCGACGGTCGATATTGCGTGTGTCGATGCGCAACGCCTGAAACCGAGACGTTGGCCCAGCGAACTACACGCGGCGCTGACATCCGCCATTCCAAGCCAGTGATTCGAGGATTTTCGTGAACGACTCCATGTCCATCCCCCATCTGATCATGAACGCCAGTCTGGTGGTCCAGCTGGTCATGCTCCTGCTGTTGGCCGCTTCGGTCGCTTCATGGGTCGTCATCTTTCAACGCAGCTTCGCGTTGAGTCGAGCCAGAAAGGCGCAGAAAGCGTTCGACGAGCGTTTCTGGTCAGGCGTCGATCTCAATGAACTCTATCGTGACGTGCCTGAGAACTACGAAGCGCAAGGTTCGGAGCATGTGTTTCGCGCGGGGTTCCGTGAGTTCAATCGCCTGATGCCCAAGACGCGCAGCAGCGAAGCCGTGCTGGATGGTGTACAACGTTCCCAGCGCGTGGCGCTATCGCGCGAGGAGGACAACCTCAACGACAAGCTCACCCTGCTGGCCACGGTGGCGTCGGCCAGTCCCTATATCGGTCTGTTCGGCACCGTCTGGGGCATCATGGGTTCCTTCCAGAGCCTGTCGATGGCGCAGCAGGCGACGCTCTCGACCGTGGCCCCCTGGATCGCGGAGGCCCTGGTGGCGACGGCCATGGGCCTGTTCGCGGCGATTCCGGCAGTGATCTTCTACAACCGGTTGTCATCCATCGCCAGCCGTCTGCTCGGCGAGTACGAGGATTTCGCCGAGGAGTTCCATTCGATTCTGCACCGTAACCTGCAAGGTCGCGGTGGCAACCCGGCGGCCTGAGGCGGAGGTTCAACATGGGTGGACCCTATAGCCGCCATCATCGGCGCAAGCCGATGGGCGAAATCAACGTCGTACCGTTCATCGACGTCATGCTGGTACTACTGGTGATCTTCATGATCACCGCCCCGATGCTGACCCAGGGCGTGCAGGTCGATCTGCCGCAGGTCACGTCGGAGCCGATCGATACCGACGAGCAGGAGCCGATCATCGTCTCCGTGGACAGTCAGGGCGAGTACTTCATATCGCTGGGCGAACAGGACAAGGCGGTCACGTTGCAGACCGTCGGCGATCAAGTGGTGGCGATCCTGGAGCGCAAGCCCAACACGCCGGTCATGGTGCGTGGTGACAAGAATGCATCATACGGGCAGGTCGTGACATTGATGAGTACGCTGCAGATGGCAGGTGTGGCGAATGTCGGATTGATTTCCGAGCCGCCGCAAGGCAACGACGGGTAAGGAGTCAGCATGGCGAAGCGAAACCGCCGTGTCGGTTACGGCTTGCCCGTCGTTCTGGCGATCGCCGTTCACGTGGTGGCACTACTGTTGACGATGCTGCGTCTGCCGGATAGCGAGCCTACGCCCAGTTCGTCCTCGGTGGTGCAGGCCACACTGGTCAGCGATGTGACCGCAACGGATCAGGCACAGTACGCTCAGGAAGCGCGGGCGCGTGCTGCGCAGCGGCAAGCGGAGGAAGCCGCCCAGCAGGCAGCCGAACAACAGGCGCAGGAAGCCGCGCAGCAGGCGGCCGAGCAGCAAGCTCAGGAGCAGGCCCAGCAGCAGGAGTCTCAACGGCAGGCCGCCGCGGAGCAAGCCCAGGCAGAATCCGAGCGTCGCCAGCAGGCAGCGGAACAGGCGGCGGCCGAGCGGGCCAAGGCTGAAGAGCAGCAGAAGGCGGCAGAGGCCGCGCGACAGGCCGAGCGCGAGAAACAGCAAGCCGAAGCCGAAGCCGCCAAGCAGCGTCAGGCGGAGGAGGCGAAGAAGGCCGAAGCCGAGGCGGAGAAGAAGCGTCAAGCCGAAGAGGCGGAGAAGAAGGCCGAAGCCGAGGCGGAGAAGAAGGCCGAAGCCGAGGCGGAGAAGAAACGCCAGGCCGAAGAGGCGAAGAAGAAGGCCGCAGCCGAGGCGGAGAAGAAGCGCCAGGCTGAAGAGGCGAAGAAGAAGGCCGCAGCCGAGGCGGAGAAGAAGCGTCAAGCCGAAGCGGCAGCCAAGGAGGCGGCAGCCGAGGCACTGAGCGATTCCATATCCAACGAACAGGAGCGAATCGCCAATGCGGAGCAGTCCGATCAGGCCTCGAACAGCTTCATCAACCTGGTCAAGCGTGCCGTCGAGGACCGGTGGCACTTGCCGGCCAACGTGGACAATGGTTTGGTGGCGCAAGTCAGAGTGAGGCTCGGGCCCTCGGGTGAACTGCTGGCAGCCAGCATCACCCGTAGCAGCGGCAACCCCAGCTTCGATCGCTCGGCCACGCAGGCCGTGGAAGCCGCGGCGCCGTTCCGCGAGCTGCAGCAGCTGGATGCCGGTCTGCAGCGGCGGTTCCGCGATTTCAATCTCAAATTCACACCCGGGGATATACAGTGATGAAACGATGGATGTCTCAAGGATGGAAAACCCTGGCCGCTGGTTGGCTGGTGTCGCTGTTGTGTCTGGCGGCCACCGCTCAGGCGCAGAACCTGACCATCGAAATCACCCGCGGTAGCGATCAGGCCACGCCCATCGCCATCGTGCCGTTCGAATTCAGTGGACAAGGCGGGTTGCCACAGGATGTGGCGCAGATCGTCAGCGACGACCTCGAACATAGCGGCCAGTTCTCGCCGCTGAGCCGCAGTTCTCTCGTCTCACTGCCCACCAGCAGTGAAGACGTGTTCTACGACGATTGGAAACGTGTCGACGCCCGTTATCTCGTGGTCGGGAAAATCGAGCCCCAGGGCGATCAATATCGGATCCAGTACGAGCTGATGGATGTACTGGGAGGCAAGCGCATGCTGGGCGAGACGCTGACCTCGTCAACTGGCGATCTTCGTGCCAGCGCCCACTACATCAGCGACCAGATCTTCGAGGCGATCACCGGGATCCGGGGTGCTTTCTCCACCCGTATTGCCTACGTCTCGGCCAGCGGTACCGGCGACAACGCGCGATATGCGCTTTACGTGGCGGATGCCGATGGACACAACGGCCAGCAGGTTCTGTCGTCCGACGATCCGATCCTGTCACCGGCGTGGTCGCCGGATGGTCAGAAGATCGCCTATGTATCGTTCGAATCCGGCAACTCGGCCATCTACGTGCAGAATGCCTCCACGGGAGAGCGGGTCCGCCTGACATCCTTCCGCGGCATCAATGGGGCGCCGGCCTGGTCGCCGGATGGTCGCAAGCTCGCGATGTCGCTCTCCAAGGATGGACAGCCGGAGATCTACGTGATGAACCTGGCAACTCGTCAGTTGACCCGACTGACCACCAATCCCGCCATCGAGACCGAGCCCGACTGGTCCCCGGACGGCCAGTCCCTGATTTTCACCTCCGATCGCAGCGGAGCGCCGCAGCTCTACCGCATGTCGGCAACGGGCGGCCAGGCCGAGCGGGTGACCTTTACCGGCAACTACAATTCCGACGGACGTTTTGCACCGGATGGAAAATCATTGTTCATGGTGACTCGTGACGACAGCGGTTATCACGTGGCGAAGCAGGATCTCGACACCGGTCGGGTGACGGTCCTGACGGATTCACGTTGGGACGAATCGCCCAGTGTCGCGCCGAATGGCACCATGGTAATCTTCGCTACCCAGCAAGGGGCGCAAGGTGTGTTGGGGGCAGTTTCTTCGGATGGACGAGCGTCTTTCCGACTGCCTTCGGCGCAGGGTGACGTACGCGAACCCGCGTGGTCGCCGTTTTTGAACTAAACGACTACAGTCATTGTGTCATTCGACATCCGAGCAAGGAGATGACAATGCAAATGAAGACCTACGCCAAGACGTTAGCAGTCGCGCTGTCGCTAGCCGTAGTGGCTGGCTGTTCCAGCAGTGGCGGTACCCAGGAAGGGGACATGAATGGCACTTCCGGTGGCACGTCCGGACAGGGCATGACTTCCGGACAGGGCACCTCGGGCTCGCAGATGGGCGCCAATGAACAGCGTCCCAGCGTCGACACCATCTATTTCGCATTCGACAGCGAAGAAATTCGCCCCGAATTCGAATCGGTACTGCGCGGCCACGCTCAGTATCTGATGGCCAACCCGAACACCAACGTGACCCTTCAGGGTTATGCTGACGAGCGCGGTACTCGCGAATACAACCTGGGCCTCGGCGAGCGTCGTGCGCAGGCGGTCGAGCAGTACCTGACCGTTCAGGGTGTCTCCCCGTCACAGATCCAGATCGTCAGCTACGGTGAAGAGCGTCCGGCAGTTCAGGGCCACACCGAAGAAGCTTACGCCAAGAATCGTCGCGTCGTATTCTCGTACTAAGCAGCGACGGAGAAAAGCATGAAACACGGTCTGAAAAGACTGTGCGGCGCGGGAGCCCTGGTGCTCCCGCTGTCCGTATGGGCTCAGCAACCGGCCATCGATGATCTCACCGGTCAGTCGAACGGCTTCTACAGTCAGACGGAAGCCCGCCAAAGCGGCGGCGGCACCCTGACGATCCTCAATCAGCTACAGGACAACAAGCAGCAGATCCAGCAGCTTCGCGGCCAGGTCGAGGAGTTGCGCTACCAGTTGGATCAGCTCAAGCAGCAGACCCAGCAACAGTATCTGGATCTCGATGACCGTATTTCCGGCGGCGGGGCGAATTTAGGCGGCGCTGGAGACACCAGCAACGATCTGAACGGATCCGACGTCGACAGCGACACCGCGAACGCCGTCTCCGGCGGCAGTGCCTCGGCGAGCGCCGAAGGCGAAGCCGGAAGCGCCGCGGGCAGTCCGACCTCATCCAGTGCGACGGGTGATGACGGGCGGGAAGCCTATCAGGCAGCGTTTCAGCAAGTGCAGTCACGCCAGTTCGGCGCCGCCATCGACGCCTTCCAACGCTTCATCGCCGACTACCCGCAGTCCAGCCTGTTACCCAATGCCCACTACTGGCTGGGGGAACTCTACTCGGCGCAGTCCCAGCTCGATCAGGCCGCCGAGGCGTTCGACACCGTCATCA
>NZ_CEXLVS010000213.1:0-7376 GCF_982684285.1 Salinicola sp.
GAAGCTCGAAGCTCGAAGCTCGAAGCTCGAAGCTCGAAGCTCGAAGCTCGAAGCTTAGCCCGGCTCGCCCAACACCAGCAGTGGATTGAACGCGCGCCGCTCCAGTTCTCGATCGGCGATCATCATGTCCAGGGCCAGGCTGGCGAGATCATCGGCCAGCGGATCGGCATCCGCTTCCCACTCCCGATTGACACGCTTCAGGTAGCTGTGACAGTGATCGCAGGTCTCGGCCTGGATCGGCAGCACCCGCTCGCCCTGTTCATCCTCGAGACTGCAATAATCCAGGGTCTTGCTGTCGCCACACTGCACGCATTTGGCACGCTCGGCGTACCACTCGCTGGCACAGAGGCCGCACTGCAGGTAACGCACCCGGGAGCGCGCCATGCCGATCTGGATCAGGCTGCCGACCGCAAGGGCGCCGCAACATGGACAGAGCCCGCTGGCGACGTCAGCCGGTCTGGGCGGGGTCGCCGGCAGCATTCTTGCCTGGCGCGTCCACGCCACCTGCAGCGCCGCACCCACCAGCGGCGCCATGGCACGCTGCTCGAGCGGCAACGGCTTACCCTCCAGTACGGCGCGGGCCAGTTCGGCCCGGTCCGCGTCGGGCAACTGGCGCAACGCCTCGAACCAGGTGCGTTGCGGGGCCAGGACCCGTCCGTCAAGCTCGCTCAGCAGTGCCTCGAGATCGTCGGGCCATGACATGTCGCGCCACAGGCCGTCTACCGACAGCGGCGGGATGCCATGGCGCATGGCCAACTCCGCCCCGCTCGTCAACGCCGGACGCGACTGCTGGACGACGCGGTGCTGCGCCTCGACGATCATCGCCATGAACTGGAGGTAGGGTGCCATCGCCGGGACCCGCTCGGCCAGTTGCCGCAGGCGCTGGCCACGCTCGGCAAACAGCTTGCGCCCCGGCAGTCCGACCATTGGCGGCGCTCCCGGCGACGGGGGCGACTGGCCGAAGGCGTGCTCGCGGGTCGCGCTTGGCCCGGGCTGGTTGTCGGGGCTGTCGTCGTCAGGGCTGCTGCTCACGGCGCTGCGCCTCCTCTTGTTCACGGGCCCACAGGCCGTGGTGATGGCGTGCCCAGGCCCGGGTCACCCAGCCTCGGGTCATGGAGCGAATCGAGCCCTTGACCCAGATGGCGGCATAGACGTGGACCACGATGGTGACGATGGCCACGAACGCCGACACCGCGTGGAGCAGACTGGCGAAACGGATCAGCGGAATCGGGAAATAACCGGCGAACCACGGCCGCCACATGATCACGCCGCTGAGCAGCAACAGCGCGATCGACACTACCAGCGACCAGTAGACCAGCTTCTGGCCCGGGTTGTACTTGCCGATGGGTGGCAGCTTGTCGTCGCGATTGTCGAGCACGTCGCCGATCTGGCGCGCCCACTGGATGTCGTTCTCGCCGAGCAGGTTGCGACGCACGTGTCGCACCGCCATGGCGTAGAACAGCAAGACCAGCACCACCCCCAGAAACGGGTGCAGGATGCGCGCCCATACCGGCCCGCCCAGGGTATGGCTCAGGAAGAAGAAGGCGGGATGGAAGAACGCCAGCCCGGATAGCGCCAGCAGCACGAAGACCATGGCCATGGTCCAGTGATTGGCGCGGTCCAGCGGCGAATAACGAATCAGTCGATCGCGTGGCATCTTCATCGGTCTTCTCCCCGCGGACGGGTGGCATCGTAGCCGAGCGAATGCGGTGGCGGCACGTCTTCCTGCCCGTGTTCCGTCCGCTCTTCCGGTTCCTCCTTCGGCCCCTTGGTCATGTAATGGATCACCCCGGCAAACGCGGTGATGCCGATGATCGCCGACATGATCGGCTTGGTGGCGCCCTTCCACGCCCCGACCAGCGGCGAGATACGCGGATCCTTGGGCAGCCCGCTGTAACGGTTGGGGTCGTTGGCGTGGTGCAGCACGTACATGACGTGCGTGCCGCCGACTCCGGCCGGATCGTAGATGCCCGCGTCACGGAAGCCGAGCGCCTTGAGATCGCCCACCCGCTTCTCCGCTCGAGCCAGCATGTCCGTCTTGGTGCCGAACTCGATGCAGTTGGTCGGGCAGGTCTTGACGCAGGCCGGCTCCATCCCCGCGTTGACCCGATCCGAGCAGAGCGTGCACTTGTAGGACTTCTGGTCCTTCGGCGAGATACGCGGAATATCGAACGGACACCCGGTAATGCAGTAGCCGCAGCCGATGCAGTGGTTGGAGTCGAAGTCGACGATGCCGTTGGCGTACTGCACGATGGCGCCGGGGGCCGGACATGCCTTCAGGCAGCCTGGCTCGGCACAATGCATGCAGCCATCCTTGCGGATCAGCCACTCGAGGTTGCCCTCCTGCGATTCGTACTCACTGAAACGCATCACCGTCCACGAATTGGCGGTCAGGTCGGTGGGATTGTCGTAGGTGCCGTGGCACTCGCCGACGTCGTCGCGCAGGTCGTTCCACTCCATGCACGCCACCTGGCAGGCCTTGCAACCGATGCATTTGGAGACATCGATCAGCTTGGCAACCTCATCGACGTGACTCCGGACCTGAGGAGGCGTCGTCGTGGTGGCGGAGCGGGCGATGATGTTCTGTGAATTATCCATTTTCGCTCCTCACGCCTTCTCGACGCGGACGGTGAACGACTTGTACTCCGGCGTCTGGGTGTTGGCGTCGCCGACGAAGGGCGTCAGGGCGTTGACCAGATAGCCCTTCTTGGCCACCCCGGTGAAGCCCCAATGCAGCGGGATCCCCACATGGTGGACCTGCTTGTCGCCGATCATCATCGGCCGCAGCCGTTTGGTCACCACTGCCACGGCCTTGATGAAGCCCCGTTTTGACGACACCTTCACCCAGTCACCGGCCGCGATGCCGATCTCGCTGGCCAGCGCTTCACCGATCTCGACGAACTGCTGCGGCTGCACGATGGCATTGAGCTCGGCGTGCTTGGTCCAGAAGTGGAAATGCTCGGTGAGGCGATAGGTGGTCGCCGCGTGCGGGAATTCCTCGGGCTTGCCCAGCGCCTCACGATCCTCGTCGAAAATGCGCGCGGCCGGATTGTTGCGCGCGCGCTCCTTGCCCGGATGCAGCAGGTTCTGCGGCACCGGTGACTCGAACGGCTCGTAATGTTCGGGGAACGGCCCGTCGACCATGCTCTGCCCGGCGAACAGGTGGCCGACACCCTCCGGCTGCATGATGAACGGCATCTGCCCTTGCGACGGGGGCGAGTTGGGCGGGAAATCCGGCACGTCCGCCCCCACCCAGGCACCCTGCTCGCCATCCCACCAGACGAACGCCTTGCTGGCGTCCCACGGCCGCCCCTGCACATCGGCGCTGGCCCGGTTGTAGAGGATTCGCCGATTCATCGGCCAGGCCCAGGCCCAACCCAGCGTGTTGCCGGTCCCGTAGGGGTCCGAATTGTCGCGATTGGCCATCTGATTGCCGGCTTCGGTCCAGCAGCCGGTGAAGATCCAGCAACCCGCCGCAGTGCGGCCGTCGGCAGTCAGTTCGGCGAACCCGGCGAGCTGCTCACCGGCTCGCCGGGTCACGTTGCCCTGCTCGTCGGTCAGATCCTCCAGCGCACGGCCGTTGAACTCGCGGGCGAGCTCTTCCGATTTGGGCTCGTGGGGAACCTTGTAGTCCCAGGTCAGGTTGACGATCGGCTCGGGGAAGACACCCCCCTCCTCCTGGTAGAGCCGTTTCAGCTTGAGGAACAGCTCGCCCATGATCCGCGTGTCGGGACGAGACTCCCCCGGCGGCGGCGCCGCCGCCCAGTGCCACTGCAACCAGCGGGCGCTGTTGACGATCGAGCCCTCGTCCTCGGCGAAACAGCAGGTCGGCAGACGGAACACCTCGGTGTCGATCTGGCTGGAGTCGACATCGTTGTATTCGCCATAGTTCTTCCAGAACTCGCTGGTCTCGGTATTGAGCGGGTCCATCACTACCAGGTACTTCAGCGACGAGAGCGCCCTGGTCACCTTGGCCCGGTCGGGGAACGAGGCCAGCGGGTTGAAGCCCTGGCAGAAGTAGCCGTTGAGCTCGCCCTTGGACATGCGCTCGAAGGTGTCGAGAATGTCGTAGAGCGGTCGCTCGAGCTTGGGCAACCAGTCGAAGCACCAGTTGTTGCCTTCGTTGGCGGCATCGCCGTACCACGCCCTCATCAGGCTGACGTGGAACTTTTCATAGTTCTTCCAGTAGGAGACCTGCCCCTCGACGGTCGGCTGCTTGGTGCGCTTGTCGATGTAGGCGCGGTAATCCTGCTCCTTGGCATTGGCCAGCGTCATGTAGCCCGGCAGCAACTGGGACAGCAGCCCCAGATCGGTCAACCCCTGGATGTTGGAGTGGCCACGCAGGGCGTTGACGCCACCGCCCGGCATCCCCATGTTGCCCAGCAACAGCTGGACCATGGCCGCGGTGCGAATGATCTGGGAACCGGTCGAGTGCTGCGTCCACCCCAGCGCGTAGAGGATGGTCATGGTCTTGCCGGGTACCGCCATCGCCGCGATCTTCTTCCAGATCCGCTGGATGTCGTCGACCGTGATCCCGGTGATGCTCGACACCATGTCCGGGGTATAGCGCGAGTAGTGCTCTCGCAGCAGTTGGTAGACGCAGCGCGGTTCCTGCAACGACTCGTCGCGGCGGACGAAACCGTCGTCGCCCATCTCGTACATCCACGACTGCTTGTCGTAGCTGCGCGTCGACTCGTCATACCCGGAAAACAGGCCGTCCTCGAACCCGTAATCCTCGCGCACGATCAGTGCCGCGTCGGTGTAGTTCAGCACGTACTCGCGCTGGATCTGGTCGGTCTCGATCAGGTAACTGATCAGCCCGCCGAGAAACGCGATATCGGTGCCGGTACGGATGAACGCCTTGTCCTGCGCCACGGCGCCGGTACGAGTGAAGCGCGGGTCGATCGTGATCAACTCGGCTTTGTTGTGCTCGATGGCCTCGGTGACCCAGCGGAAGCCCACGGGGTGTGCCTCGGCAGAGTTGCCGCCCATCGACAGAATCAAGTTGGCATTGCGGATGTCGACCCAGTGATTGGTCATGGCACCGCGACCGAATGAAGGGGCAAGACCTGCCACCGTCGGTCCGTGTCAGACGCGTGCCTGGTTGTCGAACGCCACCATGCCGAGGTTACGCACCACCTTGTGGGTGATGTAACCGGCTTCGTTGGAAGAGCCGGACGCGGCCAGGAAACCCGTCGTCGTCCAGTGATTGACCGTCTCGCCCTGCGCGGTGCGCTGGACGAAGTTGGCGTCGCGATCGTCCTTCATGTGCCGGGCGATACGGTTGAGCGCCTCGTCCCAACTGATGCGTGTCCATTCGCTGGAGCCCGCTTCACGCACCTGCGGATATTCGAGCCGCCCCTTGCTGTGAACGAAGTCGAGCAGACCGGCGCCTTTGGGGCAGAGCGAACCACGGGACACCGGATGGTCGGGGTCGCCTTCGATATGGAAGACGTTCTGTTCGACGTTCTTGGAACCGTCACCCTTGCTGTAGATCAGGATGCCGCAGCCTACCGAGCAGTAGGTGCAGGTGTTGCGGGTCTCTTTGGCGTGGGTCAGCTTGAACTGGCGGATCGAGGCTTCGGCGGGCTCGGGCGCAAAGCCCATCATCGCCAGGCTCGAGCTCGCCAATCCCGCTCCGCCCAGTTTGAAAAACTGGCGCCGAGTGACATTGATTGACATGTGCCATCCTCATCGGTCATTGGCCGGCATCTCTGCTAAGGAACGGACGCCTTGGATTCCTTATAGCAAACCTCGGCCGGTATTGCCCGTCGACGCCATCGAAAACGCCCGCCCTCCTTGGCAGGAGCGCGGGCGTCGTCGCGAAGCTCGGCGTCGCCGGGCTAGGTCGTGCCGGCGGACCTCACTTCCGGCTTCGCCTTGGCCAGCAGGAACAGCACCACGGTAATCACCGCACCGACGATGTCGCTGGCCAGCCCCGGGAAGATCAGCGCCAGCGCGCCCACCGCCGCCAGGACCCGCCAGAAGGGATTGAGCGGCCGCCGCAGGTAACCCTCCACCGCCACCGCCAGCAGCAGCACGCCGACCACGCCGGTCACGATGACCCACAGCGTGTTCCACAGCGTCGCATCGATCATCAGCATGCTGTGGGCGAACACGAACATGTACGGCACCACGAACCCGGCGATGGCGAGCTTCATCGCCTGGAAGCCGGTGGCGTTGGGCGAGCCGCCGCTGATGCCCGCCCCCGCGTAGGCCGCCAGCGCCACGGGCGGGGTCAGATTGGCGAACAGGCCGAAGTAGAACACGAACATGTGGGCGACGAAGATCGCCGTCTCGTTGCTGCCGGCCAGCTCGCGGAACATCGGCAGGTTGAGCAGGATCGGCGCAGCCATGGTGCTGGTGATGATGTAGGTCGGGATGCTGGGCAGCCCCATGCCCAGCACGATCGAGGCGATCATGGTCAGCACCAGCGTGACCAGCAGTTGGATCATCGGAATCGGAATCTGCTGTCCCAGCGTCACCACGGCATCCGCCGCCTCCAGCGCGATGCCGGTGAGCGTGGCGATACCCACGATGATCCCGACCGCCCCGCAGGCCACGGCGACGGGAATCGCGTTGCGCACCCCATCGTGCATGGCGTCACGGCAATCCCCCACATCCATCTTCTCGGCCACCATCCCGAGCCTGGCCCGCAGCGCGTTGATCGCCACCGGAATCGCGATGATCACGAACAGCATCCAGCGACTGGCCGGAAAGTTGGGCAGGGCGTGACCGCCGATCAGCGCCCGCAGCTGGGGCTCGAAGATCAGCAGCGTCAGGATCAGGCCGAGCCCGACGGTCACGCGGCGCGTGCCGCAGATCAGCACCGTCGCGGCGATCGACCAGAAGGCGGCGAAGAACGGCGCCCGTCCCTCGAACAGCAGCCACAGCAGCACCACCATCGGTATCAACAGATGGCCTCGCTTGAGCATCACCTCCTTGAGCGGGGTCAACTGCGAACGGGGAATCCCCTCCAGCCCGTTGCGCATGGCACGCAGATGGACCTGGAACAGCACCCCGAGGTAGAAGAGCAGCGCCGGGATGATCCCCGCCAGGATGACCTGGGTGTAAGGCACCGAGAGCACCTCGGCCATGATGAAGGCCGCCGCGCCCATGATCGGCGGCAGAATCTGTCCACCGACGCTGGCCGCAGCCTCCACCGCACCGGCGAAGTTCGGCTTGTAGCCGGTCTTCTTCATCAGCGGAATGGTGAAGGCGCCGGTCGTCACGACGTTGGCGATGGCGGAGCCGTTGATCGACCCCAGGAAGCCGCTGGCGATGACCGCCACCTTGGCCGGGCCGCCACGGGTATGCCCGGCGATGGCCAGCGCCAGATCGTTGAACAGCTGCCCCAGGCCGGACTTGCCGAGGAA
>NZ_CEXLVS010000214.1:0-7124 GCF_982684285.1 Salinicola sp.
GCCGACCGACTCTACCTGCGCCTCCTCGAGGGCCTTCTGGATCGTCTGCTGCGGCTGCTTGAGCGCGCTGCTGGTAGAGGTGCGGTAGATCGGCTTGCCGGCGAAACGGGTGTCGTCGACCTCGATGTCACAGGCCAGCAGCACGATATCCGCCGCCTCGATGTCCGCTTCACCGATCGGATTCTGCGCCCCCACGGAGCCCTGGGTCTCGACGTGGATCCGGTGGCCCAGCGCCCGGCCGGCCTGCTCGAGGGCCTCGGCGGCCATGAAAGTGTGCGCGACCCCGGTTGGGCAGGCCGTCACCGCGACGATACGTCTGGCCCGTGAAGGCTCCGCCTCGGCCACCGCCGGGGCATTCGCAGGTTCGCTGGCGGCGTCGAACGCCGTCGCCTCGCGGGCGGCACGCTCGAGAAACGCCTCGGGATCGGGCAGCGCCTGCTGGACCGCTGCGCGATAGAGCCGCTTGCCGACGAAGCGCGACGGCTCGGGCACCCGATCAGCGGCCACCACGACCAGGTCCGCCTCGGCGATCGCCTGTTCCGATACCGGTGCGACCGGTTCGAGTTCGCCGTGCATCTCCACCCGGGGCTGCCAGCCGCGACGCAGCGCGGCCTGCTCCAGACGCCGCGCGGCCAGAAAGGTCGTCGCCATGCCGCTGGGGCAGGCCGTAATCAGAATGACGTTCATGCGTTCACCGTTCATGCCCCCTCCTGACGTGCGTCGCCGCAGCGAGTGACACGCGTCTGTTGCAGTAATTGCTGGAAATCCTCGACGTGCGGATCACCGACGCCGACATGCCGGACCGCTTCTGCCGCCAGCGCCGTTGCCTGGCGCAGGGCGTCCTGCGGTGACTGACCCGCGATCACCCCATGCAGCAGCGCGGCCAGCAGGGTGTCGCCGGCCCCCACCGTACTCTTGACCTCGACCCTGGGCGGGGTCGCCCGCCATGCGCCGCGCCGGCTGATCCACAGCGTGCCCTCCGCGCCCAGCGACAGTATCGACTCCTCGATGCCGGCCGCATGCAGCCGCCGGGCCGCATCGAGCTGTGATGCCGGTTCGTCCAGCGGACCGCCGGCCCACTCGGCCAGCTCCTGCTCGTTGGGCTTGACCGCGTGAGGCGAAACCGCCAGCGCTGCCGCCAGCGCCGGCCCGCTGGTATCGACCCAGATCGGGATACCGCTCGCCTTGAGCGTCTCGATCAGCGCGGCGAAGTCCGCCGCGGTGACGCCCGGCGGCAGGCTGCCGGTGACCACCACGGCCGACGGCGCCGAAGTCTCGCAGCAGGCGACCAGCGCGGCGGTCAGCTCGGCCAGTGCGGCCCCGGAGACCTCGACCCCAGGGCCGTTGACGTCGGTCACCCGGCCGTCGTCCTCGGCCAGCTTGGCGTTGATCCGGGTCTCGCCGGGCAGGCGCAGGCTGGCATCCTCGATGCCGTCGCGCCGGCAGGCCTGGACGAACGCGGTGTCGTTGTCCGCGCCCAGAAAGCCCGACAGCGTCACGCGGTGGCCCAGCGCCACCAGCACCTGGGCCACGTTGAGCCCCTTGCCGGCCGCCGCCAGATGCGACGACCGCGTGCGATTGACCGCCCCCGGCTCGAGTCGCGGCAACTGGATCGACAGATCCAGCGCCGGGTTGAGCGTCACCACCAGCACATGCGCCATCAGAGTGCCTCCAGCGCATCGCGCACGGCCTGGCTGGTGGCCTGGGCCAGCGCCGTCTCGGCATGCAGCCGCGCCGTTGCCTGGGTGATGCCGCGCAGGCGGGCCTTGACCATGGGTACCTGGCGCACCGACACCGAGAGCTCGTCGACCCCCAGCCCGACCAGCACCGGCACCGCGGCGGCGTCCGAGCCCAGTTCGCCGCAGACGCCGACCCACTTGCCCTCGGCATGGGCGGCATCCACCGTCATCTGGATCAGCCGCAGTACCGCCGGATGCAGGCCATCCGCCTGGGACGAGAGCTCGGGATGGCCACGGTCGATCGCCAGGGTGTACTGGGTCAGGTCGTTGGTGCCGACGGAGAAGAAATCGACCTCCGCCGCCAGGCTGGGCGCCAGCAGCGCCGCGGAAGGAATCTCGATCATCACCCCGACCTGGACGTCCGCCGCGCCGATCTCCTGCTGCAGCCGGTCGACGATCGCCCTGGCCTGGCGGTACTCGTCGACGTCCTTGACCATCGGGAACATGATCCGCAACGGACGATCGCCGGCGGCGGTCAACAGTGCCCGCAGCTGGGTTTCGAGGACGTCGGGGCGGGTCAGCGCCAGCCGGATGCCGCGCAGACCGAGAAACGGATTGTCCTCCGCCGCCACCGGCCAGTAGGGCAGCGGCTTGTCGCCACCGACGTCCAGCGTGCGCGCCACCAGCGGACGGCCATCGAGGGCATCGAAGGCGCGTTGGTACTCACCGATCTGGGTCTCCAGATCCGGCGCCTCCGGATGCGCCATGAACAGGAACTCGGTGCGCAACAGCCCGACGCCCTCGGCGCCCTGCTCGACGGCATCCGCGGCGTGGGCGGTGTTGCCCAGGTTGGCGGCGACCTCGACGCGGCGGCCATCCGCCGTGCGACCCTCCTCGAATCGCGAGCCGTGGGCCTCGCGGCGCAGTCGCTCCAGCTCCTTGAGCCGCAGTTCGGCGCGATCGCGGCGCTCCGCGCTGGGACGCACGATCACCCGGCCGAGATCGCCATCGAGGATCAGGTCATCGTCGTTGGCGAGCGTCAGGGCCCGCGGGCCGGCGCCCACCACCGCGGGGATGCCCAGCGCCCGCGCCAGGATGGCGCTGTGGGAAGTGGCGCCACCGCGGGCGGTCAGCAGTCCCCGCACCTGGGCGGTATCGAGACGCGCCACGTCGGAGGGCCCGATGTCGTCGGTAACCAGGATGTACGGGCGCTGCGGCGGTGTCGGCATCTTCACCCCGCACAACACGCCGAGCACGCGACGGCCCACGTCACGAAGATCCGCTGCCCGTTCGGCCAGGAGGCGGTCCGCCAGCACTTCCTGGGCACGGGCGGCGGTATCGATCGCCTGCCACCAGGCGGCTTCGGCGCTCAGGCCATCGCGCATGCCTTCGAAGGCCGCTTCGTGCAGCTCGGGATCGTCGAGCATCTCGGCGTGCATGGAGAGAATCTCGGCCACGTCGCCGCCCTTGGCGGTGCCGATCAGCGCGCGCAGCTGGTCACGCGCCTCGCTCAGGCTGGCCCCCAGACGCTCCCGCTGGCGTTCGGCATCCCCTCGTTGCTCCGGCGCCAGATCGCGAGCCCGCTCGGGATAATCGAAGCTGGGCGCGCGCATCACGAAGACCGGCGCGATCGCCAGGCCCGGCGAGGCGGCGGTGGCCGGCAATACCGTGTCGTCGGCGACAGGCTCCTGCGCGGCCCCTTCCGTTCGCGCCGCGCTCTTGTCTCGAGACGCGTGATCGGCGAGGCCGCCGTCCGCCAGCGGGCGCACCGACTCACCGAGCCCGGCCTTGACGGCGGCGACCATCGCCGCCAGCACCGCCTGGGCCCCCTCCCCCTCGGCGGAGAAGATCAGCGTCTGACCGCGTCGGGCGCCGAGCCCGATTACCTTGGTGAGGCTGGCGGCGGAAACCGTCTCCGCCGCGCCCTCCATCAGGCGCACGCGGACCGGCAGCGGCTGCTCGCGGGCCGCCTGGACCAGCAGCTTGGCAGGCCGCGCGTGCAGGCCATGCGCATTGAGCAGCGTTGCCCGGGCGGTCTCGGCACGGCTCGACTCGCCGGACAACCGCGCCAGGACATGATCCGCATCGGCATCGACCAGCGCCTCGCCTTCACCGCTATCCAGCAGATCCGCCAGCCGCTCCAGCAGCGCCCGGTGAACGTCGCCTTGCGCCGCCACGCAGAAGACGCCATTGACCACGCCTTTCGGACCGCTGAACGACCGCTCCGGTGTCGCCAGTGCCAGCGCCGGCTGGCTGACGCCGAGGGAAGCACTCACCAGCCACAGCCCCTGACCGAGCGCGACCGGCTCCTGCTCGGTGATCGCGGCGACGAAGCGCGCATCGACGCACTCCGCCTGGCGCAGTCGCGCCGCCGCCGCCAGCGCCAGCTCGAAACGGTCCCGCGCCGGGAAACCCAGGCACAGCGTGCCGGCGTCCAGACGAGCCCTGGCCGGCGGTTTGGCGAGCAGCGCCACCATCGCTTCGGCGCTGTCGGCGTTGGCGATGCGCTCGGCGACCCCTTCGTCGTCGAGGACGTGGGTCAAGCGGCGCAGCACGTCGAGATGCTCGTCGCTGGCGGCGGCGATCGCCACCAGCAGGAACACCCGGTTGCCGTCGTGCCAGGTCACGCCAGACGGGAACTGCAGCAGACGAACGCCGGTTCGGTGGATCTGCCCGCGGCTCTCCGGGGTGCCGTGGGGAATGGCGATACCGCTGCCGAGGAAAGTCGAGCCCTGCGCCTCGCGGGCATGCAGGGCATCGCGATAGTCGGCTTCGACCAGACCGGACTCGTGCAACGAGGCGGCGGCCTGATCCAGCGCCGCCTGCCAACTGTCGGCCTGGCAATCGAGCGCCGCGTCTTGCGGCTGGAGGGTCAACATAACGATCTCTCCGAGTGGGTCGTTCGATGCACGATACGCGGCCCGCCAGCCGCAGCGAAATCGGCGGGGCAGGCGGATTCATGGACGCTAGCTGAATCGTGTCACCTCAATGACACCAATGCTCTCTGCTGACGCGCGGTTTGGCAAGCTAGACCTTCGCCTCACGCTCGTCCCGGCACGGTCGCCGCCGAAATCGGACTGGGCCGACAGGACCCGACGCGGTATCGTTCAGACCGTGAAAATGCGCCGCCCTCTCCCATGGACATCGCAGGAGCCCTGCATGAAGCTTGCCGACATCGCCCGACTGGCCGGCGTTTCCCGCACCACCGCCAGCTATGTTCTCAACGGCCAGGCCAAGGCGAGGCGCATCAGCGAAGCCACGGTGGCACGGGTGCTGGCCGTCGCCAACGCCCACGACTACCGAATCGATGCCCAGGCGGCGGCACTGCGGGGAGGCGACAGCCGCACCCTGGGCCTGATCGTGCCGGATCTGGAGAACGGCAGCTACGCACGGTTGGCCAAGCGTCTCGAGCATGGCGCGCGCCGGCAGGGCTATCAGTTGTTGATCGCCGGTTCCGACGACGACCCGCAGAGCGAGCGCGAAGTCGCGAGATCCCTGCGCGCCCAGCGCTGCGACGTGCTGTTGGTGGCCAGCAGCTTGAGCCCCCGGGACCCTTTCTATGTCGAACTGCTGGCGCAGGGACTACCGATCATCGCCATCGACCGACCGCTGGATCCCGAACGCTTCGTCAACATCGTGACCAACGGGCGTGCCGCCGGCGAGATGCTGACCCGTTCGGTGCTGGCCGACGAGGTGACGGACGTGGTGTGGCTGGACGCCGTACCGGATCTCTCGATCAGCACCGAGCGGCGGCGCGGCTTTCTGGATGCTCTGGCCGGCGAGCCCCGGTGCCGTCCCCGCTGCTTCAGCGGCGAGCGCTACGATCACGATAGCGGTGCCTCGCTGATGCAGCGGCTGCTGGATGACGACGGCTTGCCGGACGCCATCGTCACCGCCTCCTATACCCTGATGGACGGCCTGCTCGACGTGCTGCTCGAACACGGCACCCCACCGGCCGACCTGCGCCTGGCCACCTTCGGCGACGACCGGCTACTCGATTTCCTGCCCTGCAAGGTGAACTCGCTGCCCCAGGACCACGACCGTGTCGCCGAACAGGCGCTGGCGAGAGCCATGCAAGCGGCCCGTGGCGACTACAGGCCGGGGCTGGACGTGATCGACAGGACGCTCAAGCGACGGCGCTGAACGCGATGCGATGGATCCTCCCCGGAAGCGTGGCCGGGAGCCACGACTGAAGTATGCTTGGCCCATCGATGCTTTCAGGAACCTGCGACTTGTCAGACGACCTCCCCGACATCCTGGCCGGGCCGATACTCCGCCGGGCGGCGCCCCAGCGACTGGTGCTGTGGCTGGCCGCATCGCGCCCGCTCGAGTTCCGGCTGACCCTGATCACCGACGACGCGTCGCGAACCCATGAGCTGGCAACGGCAACGACACGGGTGGAGGTGGGCGCCCGTGCCCACCTCTACCTGATCGACCTGGAGCTGGATGCCGCCCTGCCCCAGGATGTCCGCATCGCCTACGACCTCGCCTACCGTGGCGAGTCCGGATGGCACTCGATCGGCGACTGGGGCAAGTCACTGTGCTACGGCAGCGAACCGCTACCCACGCTGGTGCTGCGCTCGCGCTACGACAACCTGCTTCATGGCTCCTGCCGCAAACCCCACCACCCCAGCGAGGACGGCCTGGTGCGCGCCGACCGCTGGCTGGACGGCTGCCATGAAGACACCGCCGCCAGGCCGGCGGCACTGCTGCTGACCGGGGACCAGATCTACGCCGACGACGTCGCTGGCCCGATGCTGGCCGCCATCCATGCGTTGATCGCCCGCCTCGGCCTCTACGACGAATGCCTGGAAGGCACGGACATCGCCAGCGGCAGCGAACTCTACGCCCGCGACGAGACCTACTATCATCGTGACGAGCTGCTGCCGGCGATCCGTTCCACCGAGGCACTGCGCGAGAAGTTCTTCGGTGGCGTGCGCAAGCCGATCTTCACCACCGCCAGCGCGGAAAACCACCTGATCACCTTTGCCGAACTGCTGGCGATGTACCTGCTGGTATGGTCGCCGACACCCTGGCGGCTGATCGAGGTCGAGATGCCGCAACTGGCCGCGGAGGAGCAGGACCGCTACCGCGACGAGCAGCGGCATATCGAGGCGTTCGTCACCGGTCTGCCGGGCGTGGCACGCCTGTTCGCCCATCTGCCCACGCTGATGATCTTCGACGACCACGACGTCACCGACGACTGGAACCTCTCCGCTGCCTGGGAGGCCGCGGTCTACGATCACCCCTTCTCGCGCCGGATCGTGGGCAACGCCCTGATCGCGTACCTGTTCTGCCAGGGCTGGGGCAACGATCCCGATGGACTGGCCGAGCCGCTGAGCGCCAGTCGCGAATGGCTGGACTCCGCCAGCGGCGACGGCGCTTTCGACTGCCAGCTGCAGGACCGGCTGGTGACCCGGCTGCTGCGTTTCACCGGCTGGGGCT
>NZ_CEXLVS010000215.1:0-7084 GCF_982684285.1 Salinicola sp.
TGAGTATTTTGACCGGGCTCGCGTACGAGGTCGATTTCAACGCCGTATTGCCGAGCGCAGGCATTTTGTAGACACCCTCGGAGACGACTGGCCGGGGCCACCACCCGGGTAAGGGAACGTAACAACCGGCTCGAGGTCGATGAATGACCGCGGCAGTGCCGTCATGGCGCTGCTTCGCCGTTCATCGACAACCGCAGGGCCGTCACCGTGTTCCGATCGTTCTTTCCCAAGCCGTCGCTGTTCTTCTTCACCGCCCTGGGATGGGTGCTATTCGCCATCGCCCTGTGGGAGTCCGCCGCCAGCACCTGGGGCGCCGCCATCGGGCTGCCGCCAGCGGACGAGACCTCCCTGCCGATCGGCGTCTCCCGCTTCTGGTCGGCGCCGTTTCTCTGGTTCTACCTCTACTACGCGCTCTGTGTCGGGCTGTTCGCCGCCGCGTGGTTTCGTTTCGCCCCGCACCGGTGGCAGTACTGGTCGCTCCTGGGCACCGCACTGATCGTGTTTTTGACCTACTTCTCCGTGCAGACCAGCGTCGCGGTCAACGCCTGGTACGGTCCGTTCTGGGACATGGTGCAGCAAGCGCTCGCCGGTGGCAGCGACGTGACCGCCCTGGATCTCTACCGGGAGATGCTCACTTTCGCCGGCATCGCCTTCGTCGCGGTGACGGTGGGCGTGTTCAACCTGTTCTTCGTCAGCCACTATATCTTCCGTTGGCGTACGGCGATGAACGACTATTACATGGCGCACTGGCCGCGGCTCCGGCACGTGGAAGGTGCGGCCCAGCGTGTCCAGGAAGACACCATGCGCTTCTCGACCACGCTGGAAGGTCTGGGCGTCAACCTGCTCAAGGCGGTGCTGACGCTGATCGCCTTCCTGCCGCTGCTGGTGGCGATGTCGAAGAACATCACCGAGCTGCCGCTGGTCGGCCATGTCTCCGATGCGCTGGTATGGGCGGCGGTCGTGTGGTCCGTGTTCGGCACGCTGTTTCTGGCGCTGGTGGGGATCAAGCTGCCGGGGCTCGAGTTTCGCAACCAGCGCGTGGAGGCGGCCTACCGCAAGGAGCTGGTCTATGGCGAAGACGACCCCTCGCGCGCCGAGCCGACCGCGGTGGCCGGGCTCTTTTCCCGCGTGCGTCACAACTATTTCCGCCTCTACTGGCACTACGCCTACTTCAACATCGCCCGCATCTTCTACCTGCAGGCGGACACGATCTTCGCGTTCGTGGTGCTGACGCCGTCGATCGTCGCCGGCAAGCTGACCCTGGGTCTGCTGCAGCAGGTGCTCAACGTGTTCGGCCAGGTTCGCGAATCGTTCCAGTACCTGGTCAACTCTTGGTCGACGATCATCGAGCTGCTCTCGATCGTCAAACGGCTACGCACGTTCGAGGCGGTGATCGAGGGCCAAGCCGCGCCGCCGGCGCGCCCGGATCCGGCACCGGGCGCCTGACCGGCCGTGCCTAATCCGGCACATGCAGCGTGATCACCGGGCAGGGCGCAATATGCGACACCTTGTGCGACACGCTGCCCACCATCAGGCTCTTGAGATCGCTGAGGCCGCGGCTGCCCATGACGATCATGTCGACCCCGAGGTCGGCCGCCTGCTGGACGATCACCTGGGCGGGTCTCCCTTCCACGACGTGATAGGTCACGTCCTCCCCATCGCCGGCCACCGCCTGCCAGGCTTCCTCGAGCAGGCGCTCCCCCGCCAGGCGCCCTTTCTCCGGCGTATAGTCGGCCGGCGCGGCACCGACTTTCGCGCCTAGCGCATCCTTGGCTATCGGCACCTCGGGAATGTGCAGCAGGTGAATCCGGGCCTGGGTCGCGCGCTGGATGAGGCGTGCGTGCTCCAGCGCCTTGCGCGCACTGGTGGAACCGTCGATCGGTACCAGAATCCGTTGAGACATGGTCGCTCCCCCCTGGTTGGCGATCGATTCACGGGTCACAGGAAGACCGCGCAACGTCGGTCGCGGTAGACGCCGGTGTTTCGCCAGACGGGCAGGACACCGGACTCTCGCTCAGCGTAGCCAATCCAGCGCCATGGGGAAGGCCGCAAAAGGTCGCAGGAGCAGATGGGTGCCCGCCTCGACCCGGCGCAGGGATAAAGCACCGTCACGGCACGGCCATCGGACTGACATCTTTCTCTTCTAAGGTACGCCACCAGTACCCCACTCCTCCCGCTCGACTTGCCCGGAGACATTGCCGTGCGACTTCATCACCTGTTCTGCTACGCCGCTCTGGCGACCCTGTCACTCTCCTCCTCGGCCCAGGCGGCGACCACCATCACCTGGTGGCATGCCATGGAGGGCGTGCTCGGCGAGAAGGTCAACGAGATCGCCGACGAGTTCAACGCCTCGCAGGGCGAGTATGTGGTCAAGCCCGTTTATAAAGGCAGCTACAGCGACAATCTCACCGCGACCATCGCTGCCTTCCGCGCCAATCAGGCCCCGGCCATCACTCAGGTCTTCGAAGTGGGCACCGCGACGATGATGAACGCGCGGGGCGCGATCTATCCGATCCATCAGTTGATGGAGGAAACCGACACGCCGTTCGATCCCGACGCCTTCCTGCCCGCGGTGAAGAGCTACTACACCTCGAGCAACGGTCAAATGCTGTCGATGCCGTTCAACTCCTCCACCCCGGTGCTCTACTACAACAAGGATGCGTTCCGGAAGGCCGGGATCGAGATGCCACCGGCGACCTGGAAAGCGGTGGGTGAGGCGGCCCACAAGCTGGTCGAAAGCGGCGCCTCAGAATGCGGGCTGACCACCGCCTGGCCAAGCTGGACGCAACTCGAGAACTTCAGCGCCATCGATGACCTGCCCTTCGCCACCCATGCCAACGGCTTCGATGGCACCGACGCTCGCCTGGTCTTCGACAAGCAGGAGGCGACCGTGGCCCACATTCAGGACCTAGCCGAGTGGCAGAAGAGCCACGCCTTCGAATATGGCGGCCGCGCCGACAGCGGCACCAAGCGGTTCCAGTCGGGCCGCTGCGCCATGCTGACCACCTCCTCCGCCTCGCGGGCCGGCATCCAGGAGGCCGCCGAGGGCAAGTTCACCTTCGGCATCGCCCCGCTGCCCTATGACGCCAAGGCGGTGAACCAGCCCAGGAACTCGATCATCGGCGGCGCCTCGCTGTGGGTCATGCGGGGCCAGTCGGACGCGGTCTACCGCGGCGTGGCCAAGTTCCTGAACTTCCTCTCGTCCCCCGCCATTCAGGCCGACTGGGCAAGCTTCACGGGCTACGTGCCGATCACCACCGCCGCATACCAGCGCCTGAAATCCCAGGGCTTTTACGCGGACAACCCAGGGGCCAGCGTGGCGATCGACCAACTGACCCGGGGCACGCCGAATGACAACGGCCGTGGCGTGCGCCTGGGCAACATGCCGCAGATCCGCAACATCATCGCCGAGCAGCTGGAGAAGGCGTTCAACGGCAGCGAGCCCGCCGCCCAGGCGCTGAGCGAGGCCGCCCGGCGTGGCAACCAGGAGCTGGCGCAGTTCCAGCAGAGCGTGGCGCACTGACGTTGGCGCCGATTCTCGTTTTCTCCCTGCTAGCGGCGGGCGGCGCAAGCCGCCCGCCGAATCACCGATGACCACCTTCGAGCGCCATCGTTTCACACCCTGGCTGCTGCTGGCGCCACAGCTCGCCATCGTGGCCGTCTTCTTCTTCTGGCCGGCCGCGGACTCTCTGCGCCAGGCATTCTATGTCCAGGATGCCTTCGGGCTCGGCGAACGATTCGTGGGCCTGGCGAACTTCCAGCGGGTCATGGCCTCGTCGGGATACTGGCAAGCCATGGGCGTGACGGTGCTTTTCAGCGTACTGGTGGCCGCCGGCGCCATGCTGCTGGCGCTGCTGCTGGCGGTACTCGCCGATCGCGTGCTCCATGGTGCCAGGCTCTATCGCGTCCTGCTCACCTGGCCCTACGCGGTGGCACCGGCGGTGGCAGGGCTTTTGTGGCTGTTCATGTTCGACCCGGTGCTCGGCGTGCTGACCCACGTCCTGGCCGGCTTCGGCGTGCACTGGGACGCGCAGTTGCATCCCGGGCAGGCGCTGGCGCTGGTGGTGATCGCCTCGATCTGGCAGCAGATGAGTTACAACTTCGTGTTCTTTCTCGCCGGCCTACAGATGATCCCGACCTCGTTGCTGGAAGCCGCGGCCATCGACGGCGCCGGGCCGTTCCGGCGCTTCATCGGCATCACGCTGCCGCTGCTCTCGCCGACCGCCTTCTTCCTGCTGGTCATGAACAGCGTCTACGTGCTGTTCGAGACCTTCGCCACCATCGACAACACCACCCTCGGTGGTCCGGGCGGCGCCACCCGCACCCTGGTCTACAAGCTCTACGAGGATGGATTCGTGGGCCGCGACCTCGGCGGCTCCAGCGCCCAGTCGGTGCTGCTGATGGTGCTGGTCGGCGCACTCACCTTCGTCCAGTTCCGTTACCTCGAACGCCAGGTGCAGTACTGATGCGCTACGATCGCCCCCTCCTAGACCGGCTGACCCATCTGCTGCTGATCCTCGGCGTGATCGTGTTCGGACTGCCGCTGTGGCTGGCGCTCACCGCCTCCACCTACAGCGCCGGAGCGCTGCAGAGCGGCATCGCCCCGCTGTGGTTCGGCGGCGAGGGGCTGGCCAACTACTGGCAGTTGCTGTCACAGCCGATCGCGGGGCTCGGTGTCAGCGCCCTGCGCCTGCTCGCCAACTCGCTGGTGATGGCGCTCGGCATCGCGATCGGCAAGATCGCCATCTCGCTACTGGCCGCCTACGCCATCGTCTTCTTCCGCTTTCCCTGCCGCACGCTCTGCTTCTGGCTGATCTTCGTCACCCTGATGCTGCCGGTGGAGGTGCGCATCGTGCCGACCTACGGCGTGGTGGCACGCTTCGGGCTGATCGACACCTACGCCGGCATGATCCTGCCGCTGATCGCCTCGGCCACCGCCACCTTCCTGCTCCGCCAGAGCTTCATGAGCCTGCCCCAGGAGCTGTTCGAGGCCGCCCGACTCGACGGCGCCGGACCGCTGCGCTTCCTGAAGGACTTCGTGCTACCACTGTCGAAGACCAACCTGGCGGCGCTGTTCGTGATCATGTTCATCTACGGCTGGAATCAGTACCTGTGGCCCCTGCTGGCGGCCAACTCGCCGGAACACGCCACCGCCGTGATCAGCCTGAAGAATCTGGTGCAGTCCACCGACACCCTGCCGCCCTGGCAACTGGCCACCGCCATGGCGGTGATGACCGTGCTGCCGCCGGTGGCGGTCATCATCGCCATGCAGCGCTTCTTCGTGCGCGGCCTGACCGATACCGAGAAATGATTTCCAACCGTGGAGAGCCACCATGGCCACGCTGACCTGCCGCCAGTTGTCCAAGACCTACCCGGGCGGCCATCGAGCCGTCGAGGCGCTGGACCTGACCCTGGAGGCGGGCGAGCTGATGGTCGTGGTGGGCCCGTCGGGCTGCGGGAAGTCCACGCTACTGCGCATGGTGGCGGGGCTCGAAGCCATCAGTGGTGGCCAGTTGATCATCGGCGGGACCGTCGCCAATGCCCTGGAGCCGGCCCAGCGCGGGGTGGCGATGGTGTTCCAGAACTACGCGCTCTATCCGCACATGAGCGTGTTCGACAACATGGCCTACGCGCTCAAGCTGCAGCGGCGCCCGCGCGCGGAAATCGAGCGTCGGGTGCACGAGGCGGCGACCCTGCTGGGTATCGATGCCCTGCTCGAGCGTCGTCCCCGCCAGCTCTCCGGTGGACAGCGCCAGCGCGTCGCCATGGGGCGCGCCATCGTCCGCGAGCCAGCCCTATTCTTGTTCGACGAGCCGCTCTCCAACCTCGACGCCGCGCTGCGGGTGCAGATGCGCCAGGAGATCCGACGCCTGCAGCAGCGGCTGGGCGCGAGCATGCTCTACGTCACTCACGACCAGGTGGAGGCGATGACCCTGGCCGACCGCCTGGTGGTGATGCGCGAAGGCCGCATCGAGCAGATCGGTACACCGATGAGCCTGTTCGAGGCCCCCGCCAGCTGCTTCGTGGCCCGCTTCATCGGCTCGCCGGCGATGAACCTGATACCCGTCAAACGGGCTCGCGACGGCGCCCACCTGTGTGCTGGGCTCCAGCTCTCCGGCGACCCTGGGGCGACCACGCGGGCGGCCACGCTCGGCCTGCGCCCGGAGCACTTGAGACTCGACCCGCAGGGAGAGCTGGCAGGCAAAGTGGAGATGATCGAACCGCTGGGCGTGGATGCCCTGGTTCACTGCCGGCTGCCGGAACATCACGAGCCGCTGACAGCCAGGCTGCCGATGACGGCGCTGGCCGCATCCGGCATTCGACAGCAGGGCGCGATCCGGCTGGCCGTCGACGGCCCGCTGCACCTGTTCGACGACCAGGATCGCCGCCTCGAACATGCGGCAAGGCTGACGCCGCTGTCATCCCTCTTCGCCGTCTGATCTTCTCGCCCACCGACCGGCGCAGATCCACGCCCGCGTGTCCCGCGTCGCGTCAGCCCGCCACGGCGTATTTGGCGGCGGCCTGATCGACATGGATACAGGCTACCGCGACCCGGTCGTTGACGGGATCCAGCGGCGGGTCGAGCTGGGTACACTCCTCGGTCGCCAGATGGCAGCGCGGCGCGAACGGGCAGCCCGGCGGCGGCGCCAGCGGCGACGGCGGTTCGCCCTTGAGGTGGACGCGCTCGCGGCGGCGGTTGGGGTCCGCCACCGGCGTGGCCGAGAACAGCGCCTGGGTGTAGGGATGGCGCGGCGTGGTGAAGACCTCCTCCGCCGGCCCGGTCTCCACCGGCTGGCCGAAGTACATCACGATCACGTCGTCGGCGATGCGGCGCACCACCGACAGGTCATGGGAGATGAACACGTAGGCCAGCCCGAACTCCTCCTGCAGATCCGCCAGCAGGTTGAGCACCTGGGCCTGGATCGACAGGTCCAGCGCCGACACCGGCTCGTCCAGCACCAGGATCTTGGGGTTGAGCATCAGCGCCCGCGCAATGGCGATGCGCTGGCGCTGGCCGCCGGAGAACATGTGCGGATAGCGATCGGCATGTTCGGGGCGCAGGCCCACCTTGGCGATCATCTCC
>NZ_CEXLVS010000216.1:0-7038 GCF_982684285.1 Salinicola sp.
AAGGCGCGATGGCGCGGTCCGGGAGCCGTGACGGATCGGAGTGGAGCACGACAGTCGTCGAGGGGGAGAAGGTCGGGGGGAGGTCGGCTGGCCGTGGCGGCGATCGACCCGGTAACGGAAGCGAGTCCTTTCGCGCTCAACTTCCTGTCGAGTCTCAACCTTGAGGGCCGGCAACGTCCTGTTGCTCTGCTGTCGATCCCTGGATGCTGTCCCTAGCGCGATCCGTGCGTCGTCGCATCGTCCTTGAAGGGGCTTCCTTGCGGCAGCGGCATCCTGCCACCGGCAGTGTATACGAGATTTCCTCCCCAAAGCGAAGGGAAAATCGCTAAAAAGCGTTAAGTTACAAAGCGATACGCTTGGCGGGGCGCTACGAGGCCGCATGCTCAAGTCATTGTTTCACGGCTAGAATCGGGAATCGAAGGCGACACTCCGGATCAGCGCGACTATGGGCCTGCCAACCGCCAGTTGCATTTCGTCACAGGCCTGGCGGGTAAGCCGGGCCCGCAGCCGCTGCCGGCCGACCATCAGACGCACTTCATTGGCGCTGGGTTCCTGGGTCGAGGGCTCGATGGCGTCGATCACCGCCGCCAGCCCATTGCGATAACTGGTGCCTTCGGGCATGGCGTGGGCGAGGGCGACATCGCGCACCCCCACGCGCAGACGTATCGGCGTGCCTGGGTGCTGGTCGAGCGCCGGGATGCGAAGCGTCTGTCCATCGTCGAGGACGACCTGGGTCAGGGCGTAGACGTGGTCGTGATCGACCACCCGGGCGCGCAGTCGCGTGGCGGCATCGAATCCGCCCAGTCGCTCGGTGAGGTCGAGTCGCATCATCAGCTCGTCCAACTGACCGTGCGCCGTCAGCCGCCCCTGCTCGATCAGGGCGAGATGATCGGCGATGGCGGCGATCTCAGCCGTGTCGTGGCTGACGTACAGCACCGGCAGATCGATCTCCCGGGTCAGGCGGACGAGATAGCTCAGCAGCTCCCGCTTGCGTTCGCCATCCAGCCCGGTCAGCGGTTCGTCCAGCAGCAGCAGGCGAGGCTGGGTCAGCAGCGCGCGGCCAATGGCGACTCGGCGCGCCTCTCCCCCCGAGAGGGCGCCGGGCAGGCGCTCGAGGAGATGGCCGATCCCCAGCAAGGCCACCAGGTCGTCGAATCGGGCGCGGCCGCTCCTCGGCATGCCATAGGTGAGGTTGCCGCGAACCCGGTAGTGGGGGAATAGCCGTGCTTCCTGAAAGACGATGCCCAGCTGGCGTCGATGAATCGGTACGTGAATCTTCTGCTGGGTATCGCTCAGCGTACGCCCGCCTAGCCGGACGTATCCGCCATCCGGGCGGTCGAGACCGGCAATCAATCGCAATAGACTGGTCTTGCCGCTGCCGGACTCGCCAAACAGTGCGGTCACGCCGCTGGCCGGCACCGTCAGCGCGATATCCAGATCGAAGGTGCCCAGGCGCTTGCGCAGCCGGCACTCCAGTGCGGTGCCGGCCGGGGCGTGGATCTCGCCCGGGGTCGAGTGGTGAGCGTTCCCGCTCATCGGTCACGCTCCTGGAGGCGCTGTCTGGCGCGGCGGGCCAGCCATTCCGACGCCATCAGCGAGAGCATGGCGATGACGATCGACAGCACGCAGAGCCTGGCGGCGGCGGCTTCCCTTCCTGGCGTCTGGATCAGGGTGTAGAGCGCCAGCGGCAGGGTGCGGGTCTCGCCGGGAATGTTGGAAGCAAAAGTGATGGTGGCGCCGAATTCGGACAGCGCGCGGGCGAACGCCAGGACCGTGCCGGTCAGCAGTCCCGGTACCGCCAGGGGCAGGGTAATCGTGAACAGTACCCGCCAGCGGTTGGCGCCGAGGGTGCCCGCGGCCGCCTCCAGCTTGGGATCGACGGCTTCCAGCGAGAGCCTGACGGCACGAACCAGCAGCGGGAATGCCATCACGCCGCCGGCGACGGCGGCGCCCTGCCAGGTGAACGGCAGCGACAAGCCGAAGCCCTGGTAGAGCCACTGGCCCAGCCCGCCATGGCGTCCCAGCGATAGCAGCAGCAGGTAGCCCACCACCACGGGAGGGAGCACGAGCGGCAGATGGAGCAGGCCGTCTAGCAGGGCCTTGCCGCGAAAGTCGTGACGAGCCAGCAGCCAGGCAACGGCGACGCCGGGCACCAGAATCCATCCCACGGCACTGCCGGCGATCTTCAGGCTGAGGATGATGGCCTGCCACTCGGCGTCGGAGAGCGCTATCGCCTCGAAAAACATCCGGGGCTCAGTCGGATTCGACCGGCGTGAAGCCGTAACGGCTGAATATCGCCAATGCGTCGTCACCCGCCAGCCATCGTCGGAACGCCTCGGTGTCATCGCTCGGTGTCGGATCGACCACGGCGAGAGGGTAGGTGATGGGCTGGTGGCTGTCGTCGGGGAACACGCCGACCTGCTTGCCCCGGTCGCTCGCCTCGGCGTCGGTCTGGTAGACGATGCCGAGCGGGGTCTCGTTGCGCTCCACCAGCGCCATCGCGGCCCGGACGTTGTCGCCGCTGGCCAGGCGCGATTGCAGCGCGTTCCACTCGCCGATGGACTGCAGCGCCTGCTTGGCATAGATACCGGCCGGCACATGGCTGGTCTCGCCAACCGACAGGCGCTGACCGTCGCCCAGCCGGGAGGCTATCGTGGTCCCGTCGCCCGGAGTGAAACCGGTGATGTCGCTGGCCGTCGGCGCGATCAATACCAGCCGGTTCCTGAGCA
This sequence comes from Salinicola sp., assembly GCF_982684285.1. NCBI lineage: Bacteria > Pseudomonadati > Pseudomonadota > Gammaproteobacteria > Oceanospirillales > Halomonadaceae > Salinicola > Salinicola sp. Next base: position 2,730 of record NZ_CEXLVS010000216.1, read on the forward strand.
GGTCGACGCGCTCCCCGACCGGCAGGTCCTGCGCTGCCAGCCAGTCCATCCACTGCTCGTTGGCGGAGAGGTAGATGTCGGCGGGAGCGCCGCTGGCGATCTGGCGCGCCAGTGTCGATGAGGAGGCGTAGACCGGGACGATATCGACATCGTGGTCGGATTCGTAGGTCTGGATCGCCGCGTTCATGGCATCGGTCATCGAGGCGGCGGCGTAGATCCGGACCGGATCGGCTCTGTCGCCGGCATCGGCGACCGCCGGGATACAGAGCGCCAGTGCCAGCAGAGCGGGCGGGACTTGACGGGCCGAGAGATTCACGGGCTTCTCGCTATGTCTGAATGGAAATAACGGGAAGTCACTATAGCCGCCGGCAATGCGGTGGTCGAGAGGGAATCGCGCGAAGCGATGGGCTCAGTCGGAATCGGCATCGGCCGCCGGTGCGTCGGCCTGGCTGTCCTCGGCATCGATGGCGCGGGGCGGCGCGAGACGATTCATCAGCGCCTGCCCATGGGGATTGTCGTCGAGATCGGCCATCAGCCGGCGATAGTCGTCGACCAAGGCGCGGCCCTGTGCCGTCAGGGTCGCCCCGCCACGCCGGGTGCCGCCGATGACGGTATCGACCACCGGCGCGGCGAGGTGCCGGTTCATGGTGTCGAGAAGTTGCCACGCCTTCTTGTAGCTCAGGCCCATCTCACGGCACGCCGCGGCGATCGAGCCGTGCCGCTCGATCGCCTCCAGCAGCTCGATCTTGCCCGGGCCGACGACGATCTCCCGGTCGGCGACCAGGCGAAGCTGAAAGCGTGGCGAGGGGTGGTGGGTGCGGGTCATGGCGGCATCGTGGCGGTGGCGAGCGCCTGTTGTATCACAGCCGCTCGCCACCGGCCCAGGATCAGGCCGTCTGCGCCACCTGCTGGCGGGCACCGGCACGCCAGCGCAGATAGTCCACGGCGACGAACAGCAGCAGGCTGGCGCCCATTACCGGCAGGGCATAGCCGAAGGCGGCCGCGACGAGCAGGACGACCAGCCGCGACCGCCGATCCATCAGCCGGAAGATGGCGGTCAACGTCTGCGGCTCGCGGGAAGCGGCGGTGCGTCGACGCCACCACATCGCGTAGCCCCAGCAGATCAGGGTGACGAGGCAGGAGGCGAACGCGACCAGTGCCAACTGGTTGGGCAGTCCGAACAGCACTCCCATGTGCAGGTCGATCCCCCAGCGGGTCAGTTTGGCGGCCAGCGGGGAGGTGGCGAAATCGGCACGATCGGTGACGGTAAAGGTCTGCGGGTCCAGGGCGATCTGGTCGACCTGCGTCGGCCACCCGCGCCCGATTTCACGAATTTTCCAGGCGGTCATCGGTGAGTTCGGCGGCACGATCTCCAGGCTGTCGGCATCGATGCCGGCGGCTCTCGCGGCGGCGAGCGCCAGGTCGAAATCAGCGGGCGACGATGCCGGCCGCGACGCGGCCATGCCGGTATGGCTGGCGGCGGCGTGATGCGCCGCATGGGGATCGCCGGGGGCCGCGCCGGCCGATCCCTCTGCCGTTGGTGCCGGCGCCGCGAGATCGGTGGACACGCTGGGCGTGCCCCAGCCCCAGGCGTGTCGCAGCTGGGCGATGTTGCCGCCGGCCCACTGCGACCAGGTCAGGCCCGTCGCCGAGAAGAACAGCAGCCCGATCAGCGCCACTGCCCCGAGGGTGGCGTGGCGCTGGCGCAAGCGCTGCGCTCCCGCTGCCTGGCGGCGAGTTCGACGGCGGCGCCACCACAGGAAGCCGCCGCCCAGCGCGGCGATCCAGAGCCAGGAGGCGGCCAGCTCGCTGTAGAGACGACCCGTATCGCCCAGCAGCAGGCTGCGGTGGAACTGATCGATGGCGGTACGCAGGGGGAGCACGCCGCTGGTGCCGTAGACCGTCATGTCGCCCCGAACCGCCAGCGTGACCGGATCGATGAACAGGGCACGATGCTCCGAGGGCCCCAACCCTTCACCCGCGAACATGACCCGCGTGGTCGCTCCCGGCGCCGGTGCGGGACGAACGGCGGCGGGACTTGTGCTGATCCCCGCGGCGACCTGGGCGGCGGCGATCTGGCGTGCCAGCGGCTGCGCCTCACCCTCGCTCTGGGTGGTCAAGGCATCATGGTAGAGCCAGTTCTCGAGCTGGGGCGTCAGCGCATAGGCTATCCCCGATAGCGCGGCAACGAGCAGAAACGGCCCGACGAACAGGCCGACGTAGAAGTGAAGGCGAGTGATCAGTGCGACCCACAAGGGGGGCTGGCGGCGATCGGTCGCCGCTGAAACGGTGTCCATGGGTGAACTCCAGGCCTGAACCGGATGGCAGCGCCCGACGACGGTCGTCGGACGGGCATGACATGGGGCTCCGGATACGCATCGGGTCACGATGGGCATGCGGAGCGAGAGAACGGCTTCAGGCCAGGGGCGGTGCGCGGGAGGCGTAGCGGGGATAGACCGGCGTCGGCGACGGCGGGGCGACGACCTCCGGCGGATGTACCACCGCCGGTGGCGGCGAGACCGGGGGTACGGCTCGCGGCGGCTCGAGGCCGGGGGCGTGGAGAAACAGCTCGCAGTAACCGCAGGCGGCCAGGTGCCAGTGGTCGTCTACCGTCATGGTTCGGGCGGACGATGGCATTCGGTGGTCGACGCCGGTGGCCGCGTGATGGGACGGAGCCATCATCATGCCGCCGTGGGCCGGCATCTCCATCAAGCGCTGCATCTGGCTGATCAACGGGCCCGTGAACGCCATCAGCATGGCGAACAGCGCGAGCGCGGTCAGCGGGCGGTAGCAGCGATGCCAGAAATGCGTCATATCTCGTCCAGGACGCCGTCGTCAGAGGGGGACTCTACGCGCTGGCGCTTGCGCCGCCAATCACCACCGGCCGGGTGTGTAATTATGCCGCACCGGAATCCACCCCTACAGCGCCAGCCGTTCACCTGACACTGTCTGTTCGTGGCGTAGCAGCCAGTGCTTTCTGCCGATACCGCCGGCATAGCCCGTCAACCTGCCGTTGCTGCCGATGACCCGGTGGCAGGGAGTGACGAGAGAGATCGGGTTGCGCCCGTTGGCGGCGCCGACCGCCCTGACCGCCGACGGGGCGCCGATGGCGACGGCAATCTCGCGATAACTGCGGGTCTGGCCATAGGGGATCGCTCGGAGTGCCTGCCACACCTTCGCCTGGAAGTCGGTGCCCCGGGGGGCCAGCGGCAGGTCGAACGTCGTCAGTTCGCCCAGGAAGTAGGCTTCCAGTTGCCGTGCGCAGCGTGCGGTGACGGCGTTGGGGTTGTCGACATGGCCCGGCGTCGTCGAGAAAGCGATCCAGGTCAGGCCCAGCGCGGTGGCGCGAATCTCGATGGGACCCAGGGGGATCGACGCCGGTGGCTGATAGCGCTGGACGAATTCGTCGTGACGCGCCGGCAGGCGGGCGTCGCACTGGGGGAAGTCTGTATTCATAGGATCTGGTTCCAGAGCTGCATCGTGAGATAGCTGCGCCATGGGGACGCGGTGGCGACATCCACCGGCGTCTCCAGGCGGGCGAGTGCGCGGCGCAGGCCGACATCGCCGTCCAGCCAGATGTCGGGGTTGCCGTTTCCGCGCATGGCGACGACCTTGGCCGTCCACGGCCCGATTCCCTTGAGCGAGAGCCACTGCCGCGGCTCCTCGCCGAGCTCTCCCCGATCCCAGGCGGTCGCCAGCCGCCGGACGGTTTCCCGGCGACTGGCGGGCAGTTTCAGGAAAGCGAGATCGCTGGCGGCGATGGCCCCGGCGGTGGGGAAGCGCCGACGTCCGCCGGCATCGGTTTCCCCGAGATGGTCGACCAGGCTCTGAATCAGGCGGTTGGCGGCGGCAATCGAGACCTGCTGGCCCAGTACGGCACGGATGCCGGCTTCGAAGACGCCCCAGGATCCCGGCAGGCGCAGCCCTTCGGCCAGCGGCAACTCCGGTAGATGCCGCTGCAGATGGGCTTCGATGGTGGCGGTGTCGGCGTCCAGGTCCAGCATCCGCCGAATCTGGCGCACGATGGCACTGAGGTCGCCGAGCTCGCTCAGGACCAGCGTGACCACGAACTGATGACGCTCGGGATCGTGCACGGCCTCGAAGTATCCGGTGGTCTCCCCCTGTCTCAGGGTCCGTCCCAGCGAATGGTCGTCGACCCACTCCAGGCCTTCGATGAGGTGGAGCGCGTAGAAATGGCGCAGCCGTTCCCACTGGTAGGGCGGGCGATAGGCGAGCTTGATGGTCAGGGCTGCGTTGCGTCGTTTTTGTCGCCGGATATCGCTGGGGGTCAGCGCCATCTGCCGCTTGA
>NZ_CEXLVS010000217.1:0-7024 GCF_982684285.1 Salinicola sp.
CACCCACGCCCGCCGCACGCTGGACGCGATCCGGCGCGACGGCGGGCGCGGCGCCGGCTGGGGCGCCAACATTCTCGAACCCGACACCCCGCGCCTGGAGGAGAACCTCGAGGCGCTGGCGCACTGGCTCGGCGAGCAGGGCGGGGCGCCCTGCCTGGGCGTGGTGCCCTGGCTGGATCCACCGGATGCCGAGGCCGCCGCCGACTTTCTCGACCTCGAGCCGCTGCTGAACGATCCCGCCTGAGTGGCACCGGCGAACCCCGGCAAGACTTCACACCGCAAGAGACGACACATGAACCGCAATCGCGACTGGATGCAGCGTGACCTGGCCAGCCTCTGGCACCCCTGCACCCAAATGAAGGATCACGAGACACTGCCCGTCGTGCCGATCCGGCGCGGGAAGGGCGCATGGCTGGAGGATTTCGAGGGCAGGCGCTATCTCGATATCGTCAGCTCCTGGTGGGTCAACGTGTTCGGCCACGCCAACGACCGGATCAACGACCGGATCAAACGCCAGCTCGACGAGCTGGAACACGTGATCCTGTCCGGCTTCACCCACCAGCCGGTGATCGAGCTGTCGGAAAGACTTGGCCAACTGGCGCCGGCCGGCCTGGGCCACTGCTTCTACGCCGACAACGGCTCTTCCGCCGTCGAGATTGCGCTCAAGATGAGCTACCACTACTGGCGCAACGTCGGGCGGCCGGAGAAGCGGCGCTTCCTGACCATCACCAACGGCTATCACGGCGAGACGCTGGGGGCGCTGTCGGTGGGAGACGTGGCGCTCTATACCGACACCTACCGCTCGCTGCTGCTGGACGTGATCAAGGTGCCGGCGCCGGACGGCTTCGGCCTGCCGCGAGACCGATGGGTCGACCAGGCGCGAGACGCCTTCGCGCAGATGGAAGCGGCGCTGGCGCGTCACGCCCACGAGCTGGCGGCGGTCATCGTCGAACCGCTGATCCAGTGCGCCGGCGGCATGCGCATGTACCCGCCGGAGTACCTGACCTGGCTGCGCGAGGCCTGCGACCGCCACTGCGTCCAGTTGATCTTCGACGAGATCGCCGTCGGCTTCGGCCGCACCGGGACGCTGTTCGCAAGCGAGCAGGCCGGCGTCCGCCCCGACTTCCTGTGTCTCTCCAAGGCACTCACCGGCGGCTACCTGCCGCTGTCGGTGGTGATGACCACCGACGAGGTCTACGCCGCCTTCTACGACGACTACTCGACGCTCAAGGCGTTCCTGCACTCCCACAGCTATACCGGCAACCCGCTGGCCTGCGCCGCCGCGCTGGCGACGCTGGATATCTTCGAGCAGGACGACGTGATCGCCACCAATCGTGGCAAGGCCGAGGCGATGGGGCGGCTCGCCGAACCGCTGCGCGACCATCCCCACGTCGGCGATGTCCGCCAGACCGGCATGGTGGTGGCCATCGAGATGGTCGCGGACAAGGCCAGCCTGACGCCTTACGACTTCCGCGAGCGTCGCGGCCTGCGCGTCTACCGGCACGCGCTCTCGCGCGGGGTGATGCTGCGGCCGCTGGGTAACGTCATCTACTGGATGCCGCCCTACGTGATCTCGCAAGAGGAGCTGGCCTTGGTGGCGGAAGTGACCCACGAGGGTTTGGAACTGGCCACCGCGGATTAATAATTTGAAACCCGGCTAACTCCCTGTCGACGAAAGTCGTAGGTCGGTTGGCCAGCCGCAGGGAGCCCGGCAGGCACGCCGTGGTCGGGACCCTGGCGCTGCGGTCGCCCCAAGGTGATGAAACCACAGCGGTTTTGGAAACCGTCCGCGATCTGGCAGGGCGACAGCGGTTTTCCGGCAAATGGTATCCCTGCGTTGGAACGATGCGCGTCATACGTCATACATGACTACAGGATTCATCCATAAGCGCCATTTCTGGTAGAAGCCTTACCATGATGGCGGCTAAGTACGGATTGTTGGCATGGCATCGCTTCTCACATAGTGAACTCGCCGATGGGGCATTTTCTTCTCATTGTCAGGATTAAAACGAGCGTTTTTGATCCACCGAAAATGATACGGGAAGAAACCGGCCCCAGGAGAGTATTCCCATTCCTGTGTGGAGACAGTCATGTCCATCTATCAGAGCGATATCGATTCACTCGAGCGATTGCGTCTGGAACAGAACGGCCGCTGGAACAATATCGATCCCGAGAACGTGGCACGGATGCGGGCCCAGAACCGCTTCCGTACCGGCCTCGACATCGCCCGCTACACCGCCGGCGTGATGCGCCGCGACATGGAGGCCTACGACCGGGACCCCTCCCGCTACACCCAGTCGCTGGGGTGCTGGCACGGCTTCGTCGGCCAGCAGAAGATGATCGCCATCAAGAAGCACCACGGTACGACCCAGGGGCGGTATCTCTACCTCTCCGGCTGGATGATCGCCGCCATGCGCTCGGAATTCGGCCCGCTTCCCGACCAGTCGATGCACGAGAAGACGGCCGTTCCGGCCCTGATCGAGGAGCTGTACACCTTCCTGCGCCAGGCGGATGCCCGGGAGTTGACGCTACTTTTCCGGGAACTGGACAGCGCCAGGAAGCAGGGCAACGAGGTGGTGGCGCGGGGAATCCTGGAGAAGATCGATAACTTCGAGACCCATATCGTGCCGATCATCGCCGACATCGATGCCGGCTTCGGCAACGAGGAGGCGACCTACCTGCTGGCGAAAAAGATGATCGAAGCGGGCGCCTGCTGCATCCAGCTCGAGAACCAGGTGTCGGATGCCAAGCAGTGCGGGCACCAGGATGGCAAGGTCACCGTTCCCCATGAGGATTTCGTCGCCAAGATCAACGCGGTTCGCCATGCGTTCCTGGAACTTGGGGTGGAGGAGGGCGTAATCGTCGCTCGGACCGACTCGCTGGGCGCCGGCCTGACCCAGAAACTGCCGGTCAGCAAGGAGCCGGGGGATCTCGCCCACCAGTACAACAGCTTTCTCTGCACCGTGCCGATCTGCTCGGCGGACGATGTCAACGAGGGCGATACGATCATCAAGCTCGACGGCGACCTGCGCAAACCCCTGCGTCTCGCCAACGGACTCTACCGGTTCCGCTCCGATACCGGCGAGGATCGCGTCGTGCTGGACTGCATCAACGCCCTGCAGAACGGCGCCGACCTGCTGTGGATCGAGACCGAGAAGCCCCACGTTGGCCAGATCGCCGGCATGGTCGACCGTATCCGCCAGGTCGTGCCCAACGCCAAGCTGGTCTACAACAACTCGCCCTCGTTCAACTGGACGCTCAACTTCCGCCAACAGGTCTTCGACGACTGGGAGCGAGAAGGGCAGGCAGAAGGGCAACGAGAGGGGCGGTCGCTCTCCGGCATCGAACGCGGCCAGCTGATGAGCGCCGACTATGACGACTCCGAGCTGGCGCGGGAAGCGGATCGTCGTATCCAGGCATTCCAGCGCGATGCGGCCCGCGAAGCCGGCGTCTTCCACCACCTGATCACCCTGCCGACCTACCACACGGCGGCGCTCTCCACCGACGAGCTGGCCGAGGGTTACTTCGGCGAGGCGGGGATGCTGGCCTACGTCGCCGGTGTCCAGCGCCGGGAGATCCGGCGAGGCCTGGCCTCGGTCAAGCATCAGGACATGGCCGGCTCCAACCTCGGCGACGACCACAAGGAGTACTTCTCCGGTGCCGCCGCGCTCAAGGCCGGCGGCGGGCTCAATACCATGAACCAGTTCGGCTGAGCCTCGTCTTTCCATCCAGCCTGCAACGACGGCGGGCCATATATCGGATCGAGAAATGGCCCGCATTTTATCGCCCGCAGCCCGCAGCTCATGGCCCGAAGTTCGTAGCCCGCAGCCTGCAGCCCGTAGCTCGCAGCTCGTGGCCTACAGCTTGTACGACGCCGGGTTGTCCCAGATGCTGTCCTCCTCGGCGAAGGCCGGGTTGTCATCGGTGATCGCACGCTCGCCGATCAACTGCATCCAGGAGTCGATGTCGGCGCTGCTGATCTTGCCGTCCGAGCCATCCTGCTTGTGCAGCGTATCCAGCAGGGCGAAGAAGTCCTCGTTGTCGAGCAGGAACTGCGCCGCGTCCCGCTCCTTCTTGGAGTGGCCGTTTTCCGGGTCGGCGATCTTCTCGAGGTCTGACTTGCTGACGATATCGTCGCCGCCCGTCCAGTCGTTGCCGCCATCGCCCTCGTCCCAGTTGAAGAGAATGGTGTCGATGGTCTCCTTGTTCTCCTGGTAAAAGTCCTGGCCGTGGATATTGAGCTGCATCTGGTCCTGGTCGAAGTCGAAGAAGAAGTCGTCGACGTTGCCGTTCTCCCGGATCTCCTGGGTGAACTTCTTGTACTGCTCCGGTTGCGCCTCCCACGCCGCCATGTCCTCGGGGAACCACTCCTTGAACAGCGGGTCGGGCTCCTTGTCGTCATCACCGGCGTGCATCATGTCCTTGAAGCCGTAGCTGGAGTTGATCAGGTAGTTGAACTTTTCGCCCCAATCGTCCTCCGTCACGCCATCTTCGGCGAACTGCTCGAACTGGTCGCGGATCTTGCCTTCGGTCTCGGCGCCTTTCTTCTGCGCCATCACCGCATTGAGGATCAGGCTGGCGAAGCCGACGCCCAGCCCGATCAGGTTGCCGATGGGGCCGGCCGCGCGCAGGCCCGCGCCCAGCCCGGAGAGCACCCGGGACGCGGTCTGCAGCGATGCCCCGATTTCGGCGGCCCCGCCGATGGTGAAGAACGAGCCGGAGACCACGCCGGTGGAGCTGGCGGCGAACTCTATCGGGGTGCCGCCGTTCTTGATCAGTTGGTCCAGCCCGACACCCGCGACGACGGTGTCGAGAATGCCGCCGGCGAAGTCGGTCATGTAGGCCAGGCCCTTGAGCGCCGGGCCGAAGATGTTGGTCTTCTTCTTGCTGCTGCTGTCGCCATCGCCACCGGTGTCTCCGAGGCTGTCGGGCGACGTGCCGCCAGGGGTGCGTTCACCGTTGGTCATCACGTCGGCTTCGGTATCCAGTGCCTGGTTCCAGGACTGCATGGCGACTTTCGACGACTCGCCATTGGCGGGGTCGAAACGCTGCTGGAGATCGCCGCTGAGGCTGTCGAGATCGTCCAGCGCGTCGCCGGCACCGCTGGGCAGGGTGCCGCCGTCCGTCGGGCGCACGTCGTCCAGGCGGTTGGCGATCTCGTCCAGGCGATCGAGCTGCTGTGCGCGATCACTGTCGGAGAGCGTCGGGTCGGATTCGATCGACGAGCGGATGGCCCGATGTCTCTCCATCATCTCGTCGAACAGGGCCGGCGCCTGTTCCGGCATCTTGCCTTTGCCCTTGCCATCGGCATCCAGCAGCTCGCGGTACTCCGCTACCGCCCGATCGAAGTCGTCGATCTGGGCGAAGCGCTGCTCCGATGGTGTCGCCGAGGAAGCGAAAGGCTGGATCTCCTCGAACAGGTCGTCGACCAGCCCCCTGAGGTCGTCCGCATTCTGGGGCGCCAGGCCGTCCTTCTTCATTTCGACCTTGTCGAGCCGATCCTCGATCGTGTCCAGGCGCTGCTGGATCTCCTTCTTCTCGTCGTCGCTGAGCGAGTCGGACTCCTTGACGATGCGGTCGACCTCGTCGAGTTGGCCCTGGATATCGTCGACCAGCCCCTGGGCCTTCTGTTCGAAGTCGGGGGCATCCTTCTGATCGAGGAGGGTATCGAAGGATTCGAGCTTGCCGCGAATATCGTCCAGCTTGCCCCGTGCCTGTTCGCCAGGGTTGAGGGAGGGCGCCTTGTCGCCATTGAACTTGTCGGGGAAGCGCTCGCGCAGGATATCGCCCATCTCCTTGTCGAGACCGAGCGCCTGGGTGATATCGGTGGTGCCGAACAGCTTGCCCAGCCGGCCGCCTTCATCGAGCTTGGGGCCCACCGCATCGGTGATGCCCTTGAGCGCGAAGGGCGTGGTGCCGATGAACACCAGCATGCCGCGAGCGACGGTCATGCGCTCTTGCCAGGTGTCGCCGAAATCGTCGCCCGAGCGGCGATAGATGGCGTTGACCAGCGCCGCGGTGCCGCCGATGGCGAACATCGTGTTGGAGCTCATCAGGCTGCGGAACTGGGATTTCAGCGAGCTCTGCACGTTGGCGCGCTGGCTGTCGCTGAGCTCGACGATGGGCGGCTGGCCGTCGCGGCTGGTGGTCATGTTGCGGAACTGCTCGTTCACCTTCTTCATGACATCGCGCATGAGGGACGAATCCTTCAGCGCCGTCTCGACATTACTGCCGCTCAACGCCGCCGTCTTGATCACCTCCTTGAGGCCGGCGGCGATCGCCATGATCTTGGTGAACTGCAGCTTCTCGTCCGCCGACAGGTTGGGCGGTACCGAGCCCTTGGGATCGGTCTTGTCGGCGGAGAGCGCATCCTTCACCGCGTTCCAGACGCCATCGGTGGTCTGGATGCCGAAGGTGCTGTAGGTAATCCCGGTGAGAACGGTCGGCACCATGTCGGCGGCGACCTGCTCCGCGGCGGCCTCGCTCTCCGGCGATATGTCGCCGCTCTCATATTCGGCATCGATGTCGCTGAGTTCTTCCTCGAGGCCTCTAGCGGTACTGGCCGCCGTGATACTGCCTCTCGCCTCGGCCGCGCGGTCGGGTTCGAGAGCCTGCAGCGTGTTCAGGTCATTGTTCAGGCGGGTGGCGGCCTCGTCGCCGAAGCCCTTGTCGCGCAGCTCCTCGATGGCATCGAGATAGTCCGCGCCCTTGTCGCCGGTCAACGAGTCGTAGATCTTGTCGGCGAGCCCGTCGCGATCCTTGATCTTGCTCTGGGCCTCCGCCATCGCCTCGTCGGTGAACTTGGCGATCTCCTCGTCCCCGAGCAGCTTGGCGAGCTCCTCGCCGAGCTTCTCCTCGTGGATCAGGCCGCGCAGGTCGGCCGGGTCCATGCCCTGGGTGTCGCTGGCGTAGTAGGTCCAGTCGCCGCCGTGGTCCACCGTCATGTAGGGCAGATACTGGAAGCTGCCATCGTCCAACTGGGACTTGAGCTCGAGCAGGCGGGCATATTTCTTGAAGTTCTCGT
>NZ_CEXLVS010000218.1:0-5751 GCF_982684285.1 Salinicola sp.
CCACATCGGCCAGGCCGGTGCCGGCGAGATCCAGGGCGGTACCGTGATCGACAGAGGTGCGAACCATTCCCAGGCCCAGCGTGATATTGGCGGCCTGCCCGAATCCGGCGTACTTGAGCACCGGCAGGCCCTGATCGTGATACATCGCCAGCACGGCATCGGCGTGATCGAGATGACGGGGCGTGAACAGCGTGTCCGCCGGTAGAGGCCCCACCAGATCGAGGCCCTCGTCGCGCAGCCGATCCAGCGCCGGCGTGATGACTTCGATCTCCTCGCGCCCCAGGTGCCCGTCCTCCCCGGCGTGGGGGTTGAGCCCGCAGACGAGGATCCGGGGCGAGACGATGGCGAAGCGCCGGTTCAGCTCTGCCGCCAGGATCCGGATGACGCGCATCAGGCCTGCTTCGGTGATCGCCTCGGCCACCCGGGAGAGCGGCAGGTGGGTGGTCGCCAGCGCTACCCGCAGTGGCCTGGAAGTGCGTTCGGTGGAGAGCATCATCACCACCTCCTCGACACCGCAGGCGTCGCGAAGATACTCGGTATGGCCGGTGAAGCCGGGATACCCGCCCTCGATGATCGCGCCCTTGTGCAGCGGCGCCGTCACCATGGCGTCGGCCGTTCCCCGCCTACAGGCCTCGATGGCCACGTCCAGCGTCTTCAGTACGTAGCCGGCGTTGGCGGGGTCCAGCCGGCCAGGCATCGAGGGCTTCGCCAGCGGTACCGGCCAGACCGGCAGCCGGCCGGCGGTGGGCGCAGGCAGGCTCGCTCCCGGATCGATGATGTCCAGCTCGACCGGCCAGCCCAGCACCCGGGCACGCTCGGCCAGCAGCGCCGGGTCCCCCACGGCAACCACCGTCGCCGCCAGTTGCTGCCAGTCCCGGGCCGCCGCAAGCGCCAGCTCGGGGCCGATGCCGGCCGGTTCGCCGGTGGTCAGTGCCAATACCGGCGAGGCCATCAGCCGTTGTCGAGACGATTGTCGATGTAGGCGCTGGCGCGAATTTCCTGTGTCCAGGCTTCCAGCTCGTCATTGACCTTGCGCTGGAAGATCGCCTGGCTCGCCTGCTCCCGGGTCATCTTTGCGCTGTCGCCACCACGGGTGTCGATCAGCTTGACCAGGTGAAACCCGCTGGGGCTGCGAATCGGCTCGCTGACTTCCCCCTTGGACAGCTCCGGGATCACGTCGGCGAAGATGGTGGGAATCTGTGCCGCCTGGCGCCAACCGAGATCGCCCCCCTGCAGCGCCTGCGCATCATCGGACTCGGCCACGGCCAGCTGCTGGAAGTCAGCGCCACCCTGCAGTTGCTGATAGAGCTTCTGCGCCTCGTCCTGTGCCTGGGTGACCTGATCCGGCGTCGGTGACTGCGGCACGGCAATCAGAATCTGGGCGAGGTGGTAGGCGACATTGCTGTTCTCGCCACGCTGCGCCAGAAAACGATCGACCTCACGATCGGACACCGTGACTCTGCTGGCGACCCGGTCCTGCTGCACCTGTCGAATCAGCAGCTCACGACGCACCTGTTCACGCACTCCCGCCAGGGTCTGGCCCTGCTGCTCCAGCGTGTTCGCGAACTCGTCCAGACTCATGCCATTGTTCTGGGCGATACCGCGCATGGTGCTGTTGAGCTGGGTCTCGTCGATGTTCAGCTTGGCATCCTCGGCCATCTGCAACTCGATCTGCTCGGTGATCATGCGGTCCAGCACCTGACGCTCCAGCGCCCGCTCCGGCGGCATCTGGATGTTGTTGGCCTGGAGCTGGTCGCGCGCCTGGGCGACCCGCTGTTCGAGCTGGCTTTGCATGATGGCATCGTCGTTGACCACGGCGACGATACGATCCAGCGGCACCACCTCCGCCATCGCCGACAATGGCGACAGCAGCATTACCAGCGCCAGGGGGATCCATACTCTAGGACGCATGCCTACCTCTCTTGCTTGATGGAAAGGCGAGCCGTTCGGGCTCGCCGTGAACATGGATTGATCGGAACAGCCGCTTCGTCAGAACTGCGTCGCTTCATAGCCCGGTACCGCGCGGGCAAAGTAGCTGTCGGCTTCCTGGCCGACGCCGCCCAGTCCCTTGAACACGAAGCGCAGGAACAGGCCTCGATCCGTGTAGTCGTCATCGATGGTGTTGGCGGTGTCGTTGTCTTCGACCCATTCGCGCCATACCACCTGGACCGCGCTGCAGCAGCTGTTGAACTGGACGCCGGCCAGCGTTTCCAGGTCGCGGCTGTTGGTGTTGTCGTAGAGATAACGGCCTATCAGGTCCAACGATGACGTGGCCTTGTAGGCGAACGACACGTCGAAATCCTCACGACTGTAGTTCAGGCGATCCTCTTCGTCTCCCGACGGATCGAACCCTTGGAGTTGCCATCGGTAGCCAAGGTTCACGACATGGCCAACCGGGCTCAGGTACTGGAGATAGGCCGACGCCTTTTCGGTCTTGGAGCGGTCCGGATCGTAGAACCACTCGTAACGCGAGCGCCACTGATCGTTGATACGCCAGTCGAGCTGGGTGATCACCGGCGAACGGTCGCGGGTGGCGCGATACCAGTCCTCGTAGTCGGTCTCCTTGTCCGGCAGCGTGTTCGGATCGCCCTCGATATCGATGTTGCGATCCGAGAAGTAGGCGCTCTGCCCCACGGAAAGCGCCAGAAGCTCGCGCCCGGTGTCATCCTCGAGGAAGCGCGTCGAGGCGCCGTAGGAGAGTTTGTTGACGTCCCCCACCCGGTCGGCCCCCGTGAAGCGATAAGGCGACCAGAGCTGGCTCCACGAGATCGCCCGCTCGTCGGTATCGAAATCGGGGAACTCCGACTGATCCCGCTCCGGCACGTAGGCGTAGTAGAGGCGCGGCTCGAAGGTCTGCTTCCACTCGCTGTCGAACAGCGTGACGTCGCGCTGGAAAATCAGGCCGGAGTCGACCGAGTAGACCGGTACCGTGCGCGACAGGCTCTCGTCCCGGTCGGTGTCGCGGTTGCCGTAGTCGAGCTCGTAATTGGTCTGCCACAGCTGGAAGCGCGGCTCCAGGAAGCCCCAACTGGGCTGCCCGCGCCACCCGATGGCCGGGGTCAGGTTGATGCGCGACCCGTTGGCCGCCTCGCGCAGGCGGATCTGGCGGGTATTCCCGGTCTCCTCGTCCTCCCAGAAACCGTCGCTGTCGACGCCATGCAGATCGCGCCAGAAGTAGGTCGCGTTGGAGTTCCACTCCTGATAGAAACCGTTGTCCTGCCCCCAGCGTGCATTGGCGGTCAGGCTGGGCAGCTTGTAGAACGGCCGATCGTCCTCGTCGAGAGGATAATCCATGCGCTGGTAGCCCTGGGCCCGGGCATCGAGGTTCCAGGTCGTGCCCTGATAGCTCAGCCGCGCCAGACGCTCGAGGTACTCGGTATCCTGCTCACCGAAATCACGCCCGAAATCGTCGAAATAGCGCCCGTCGCTGGCGGCACCGTAACGCATGGCGTAATCCAGCCGGTCGCTGAAGTAGCCGTAGTGGCTGTAATCGACGTACCAGCGATCCTCGCCGTCGAAGGCATCGTTGGGATCGTTGGGGTTGTCGTTCTCGCCGCCATTGTCATTGGGCAGGTAGGCGCCCTCGATGGACCCCTGGTCGCTGCCGAACAGATACCGGAACTCGCCGCCCAGCATGAAGCCGTGGTCGGAGATGACCCGCGGGGTGATGGTCGCGTCGTAGTTGGGCGCCAGATTGAGGTAGTAGGGCTGGCTGTAGTCGAGACCGTCGCTGGAGATCCCCATCGTCGGCCACAGGAACCCGCTCTGGCGGCGATCGTCGATGGGAAAGCGTACCCACGGCCAGTAGAAGACCGGCACGTCTCCCATCTCGAGTCGCGCGTTGGAAGCGGTGCCGAAGCCCTGTTCGCGATCGATGGTGACGTCGCTGCCCACGATCCGCCACAGCCGGCTATCCGGGGCACAGGTGGTGAAGCTGGCCTCACGCATGCGATAGCGGCCGTCGTCGAGACGCTGCATCGACTGGGCATCCCCGCGCAGCCGTTGTTCATGGACGACGTAGTGGGCGTCGTCGATGCGCGCCGCGTCGCTGTCGAGCGAGACCTGGCCATCGTCACCGCGCACCAGCATCCCCGGATAGCGGATCGTCAGGGGACCGTCGGCGAAGGCCGTGTCCCGGGCAGCATTGACCCGCACCCGCGGCGACTCCAGTTGGCTTTCGCCGCGCCGCAGCACGACATTGCCCCCCAGAATGGTTTCGCCATCGTCGCCGTACTCGGCCGATCCCGAATTGGACAGCACCTCTTCGGGGGTCTTTCCCTCGGGCAGCAGGTAGCCCGGTTCGATATAGCGGCCACCGCAGAGCGCGCCAGCCGGTGCCTGGTCACCCCAGGGAGACCAATCCAGCTGGTCCGCCGGTAGGGGTGCGGGGGGCGCCGCCTGGGCCGTCGATGAAATCAGGCCGGTGAGGGCAGTCCAGACCAGTCGCTTGCCCATGTCCTCTGTGTCCTTGCCGAGTGAAGTCGGTATTATACAGACCTCGACGGGACTTGCCGCGAAGCCATTCCTTGTTGAACCGTCTGGGTGCCGCGCGGGCGTGCCGAGATTTCGGCGGGGGCCAAGCCGATTTGGCGATGGCGTCCGAACGCGACACATTGATCGCCGGCCGCTGGATGCTACGCTGTCGCGCTCGATGCACCGATGGACTCGCGCGGCGATTCCGGATTAGAGCCCAGCATGCGGTGCCATTTCCGGCCCGTCAACTCGCGGCAAGCGCTGTCGTCGGCAATGCGCCGGAACGCCCTCTCATCATTACCGGAAGCCTGCATGACCTTGCGCCTGGATGCCCTTCGTCACTGGATCGCCGCCCAGCATCACCTGTCACCGGAAGCCTGCCGACTGGAAACGGTGGCCGGCGACGCCAGCCTGCGTGGCTACTGTCGCGTCACCTTCCCGGACGGCACGACACGGATCGTCATGGACGCGCCGCCGGCGCTGGAGGATAGCCAGCCGTTCGTGACCATCGGCCGCGAGTGGCGCGAGGCCGGCCTGCCGGTACCCCGCCTGCACGCCGTCGACCTCGACTCGGGATTCATCGAGCTCGACGATCTCGGCAACGACAGTCTCCACCATCACTTCGACACCGAGTCGGGCGCACGCGAGGGAACTTCGCAGGCGCTGGCGCTGCTCGACCAGATCGAACGACTCGCGCCGGCCGCCTCGCTGCCAGGCTACGCCGCCGACTTTCTCGAAGAGGAGATGGACCGCTTCCCCGACTGGGGCCTGACCCGTTGGCTCGGCATCGAGACGCCACCGCAATGGCCCGCGGTCAAGCGCCACCTGCTCACCCACATCGCCGGGCTCCCCACCGTCGCCGTGCATCGCGATTTCGACGCCATGAACCTGATGATCCATCAGGAGCGGCTCTGGATCATCGACTTCCAGGGCGCGCTGGCCGGGCCACTTGGCTACGATCTGATCTCCCTGCTGCGGGGCCGCTATCACCACTGGTCACGCCAGGAGATGGACCTCTGGATCGAGGATTTTCGCCAGCGCTGTCTCGCCGCGAGGCGGATCGGCCCCGACCTGGATGCCGAGACGTTCCGGGCCGGTGTCGAGGCGATCGGTGCCCAGCGCCAGCTCAAGATTCTGGGTCAATTCTGTCGCCTCTGTCTGCGCGACGGCAAACCCCGCTATCTGGCCCACATCCCCCGGGTCTGGGGCCTGCTGGAGCGCGACCTGGAACACCCGGCGCTGGCCGGGGTGCGCGCCTGGTTCGACGAATTTGCGCCT
>NZ_CEXLVS010000218.1:5761-6963 GCF_982684285.1 Salinicola sp.
CCGCTATCTCGACTGGCTGCCCCATTTCTACGGGCATCTCGACGAGGGGCTGGCGGCACTGCCCGCACTCGGCGATTTCCACCGCTGGCTGCGCGAAAGCTATCGCCCGGCCATGGAAGCACGCTTGGCCGAGCACCATGCCAACCTCGACCAGGAAGCCTCGTCATGAAAGCGATGATCCTCGCCGCCGGCCTCGGCACCCGCATGCGACCGCTCACCGACCACTGCCCCAAGCCGCTGCTGCCGGTCGCCGGCAAGCCGCTGATCGTGCATCATCTCGAGCGCCTGGCGATGGCGGGAATCCGCGACATCGTGATCAACGTCAGCTACCGCGGCCAGCAGATCATCGACGCCCTCGGCGACGGCGAGCGCTACGGCGTCTCGCTCCAGTTCAGCGTCGAACGGACACCGCTGGAAACCGCCGGCGGATTGCGCCAGGCGCTGCCGCTGCTGGGCGAGGCGCCGTTCATCCTGCTCAACGGCGACATATGGACGGATTTTCCGCTCGAACGTCTCGCCCTCGCCGACGGCGACCTCGCCTCGCTGGTGATGGTGGATACCACCGACTTCCATCGCGGGGGCGATTTCCATCTCGATTCACAGGGTCGGCTGCACGCCGAAGGCGAGCCGCGGCTGATCTACGCCGGTCTCGGCGTCGTGCATCCCGCGTTGATCGCCGATCTGCCGGCCGGGGAAGCGGTCAAGCTGGCCCCGCTGCTGATCGATGCGATGCGGGCGGGCCGCGTCGGCGGCTGGCACCATCGCGGGGACTGGGTCGACGTCGGCACGCCGCAGCGTCTGGCCGAGCTGGAAGCCAGGCTCCGGTCATGACGGCGCGGACGTCACGAGCAAGCGTCGGGAATGTTATCCTGCCGCCATCGACAACCGAGCGATTCAATGACGAATCCCAGGAAGGAATCCTTGCCATGAAAGCCACAGTCAAATGGACCGACGGCCGCCAGTTCGTCACCGAATCCGGCAGCGGCCACAGCGTCGTCATCGACGGCAATCCGGATCACGGCGGCCGCAACACCGGACCCCGCCCCATGGAGATGGTGCTGATGGGGCTGGGCGGCTGCACCTCGTTCGACGTGATCCAGATCCTCGAGAAGGCCCGCGCCGAGGTCACCGACTGCGTCGCCACGCTGGAAGCCGAACGCTTCGACGGCACTCCCAGCGTCTTCACCAAGATCCACGTCCAC
>NZ_CEXLVS010000219.1:0-6840 GCF_982684285.1 Salinicola sp.
CCCCCAGCGTGGCGGGTAGCTCACGCCGGTCATTGAGCCGGACCATGATCTCGTCGGCATCCTTGACCACGTGGGCGTTGGTCAGAATGTAGCCATCCTTGCGAATGACGAACCCCGACCCCAGCGACTTGCGCTCCTCCTCGCCCTGCGGCATCCCGGGCATCGGCGGCATCTGGTCACCGAAGAAGCGGCGGAAAATCTCGGGAACATCCTGCTGGCCATAGGGTCCGGCGGGTGCGCTGACACTGCTGGTCGTGGAGATATTCACCACGCCGGGAGCAGCCTGCTTGACCAATTCGGTGAAATCCGGCAACTCGCGCGCCTGAGCGGTCTGGACAGCGAGCAGAGTGACGACCATCAGCAGCCACGGAGCGAACCATCTTGTCATGCGTTCCATTAAACACTCCTAAACACTGGATAAAGACTCTGGAGAGCCACACGTTGAACCGATCGATGCCCAAGGGGTAAACGTCACGAAAGAACCTTGCGCATCGAACCCCGCCGCACCTGGAGGCAGGACACGGCGACATTCTCATTGATAAGAAAAGACGGCAAGAGTTCAACGGGATGTAAAGTTTCTTTGCGGCGACAAGCACCCGGGGCTGGAAACTGGTGGCGCCGGACGACCGCTCAGGAACCGGGAGTGGAGGTCTCGGCGGTAACGTCTTCCTGCTCTCCCTGCGCGTCGCCGACGGCCCGATCGACGCCGCCGCTCCCCTCGTCCCAGGTCACTCCCGAGGCGATACGTGCAAGCACTTCCGCAGGGGCTTCGCCCAGCGCCAGTATCTGCATCGGCCTGCCCTGGTGAATCACATGGCGAACCGCGGCGTGGGAGATACCCAGACGATGAATCCCGGCCAACAGCGGGTGCTGGTCACCCGCCAGGGGTTCGACGAACAGACTGATACTGGTCAAGCCGTCGCTGTACATCCGGTGCTCGGCGCGTTCACTCTGTTTTGGACTATCGGGGGGGATCGGCTGTGGCGTGAAGCCATCCGGCAACCATCGAGCCTGCCAAGGCGAGTCGGCGGGAGGATGACCGGGACCCAGGCGAAGCGTTTCGGGATACAGCGAAGGCGACTGCAGATCGGTTATCTGGAAGGTTTCGAGAATCTGGCCATCGACACCGATCATCTCGCGCTTCAACGGCAGCGATGTCTCGCTGTCCAGCCACAGACGATAACCGTAGCGGAGTCCGTCCTGTGGTTCGATATCGAGACGCCACGCCGAACGCCCCGCGACCCGCTCCAGCTCCATCGGCTGGAGTTCGTAATGTTCGACGATTTGAGCGGTCAGAGCGCCCGGTGCGACCCCAGCCGTGAAATCGAGCGCGGCCTGGCTGGAATCCTGGCTCACGCTGCCCCGCTTCTTGACCGCGACGGGCGGGCCGTCGAGAAACCGGGCGACTTCGGTCTCGACACCTTTCTCCACCCGATGGGTCAGCGCCAGCGTCCTGACGCCATCGTAGCTGATGCGTACGGCGCGGGCCTGGAAGTTGTAGCAGTGGCTGGCCCAGAGGCTTCGCAGGAACAGCGCCCTGGGAGAGACGTCATCATCCGCCTTGGCCAGCTCGCGACAGTCGAAGCTCTCCATGGCCGCCCGGGCCCCGCCGGAGGACTGCGCCAGCGCGGCGCCCGGTAGCGCTAGCAGGCTGATAGCCACAGCCCCGAGGTAACACCGAAACATCAACGCGCGTCCATGGCTCCAGTTCCGGCACCCTCCGCCTGCGCGGACAGTGAACCTGGCGTGCGGAGTAGCGGCATCCAGTTGTCACCCGTGCTGTAGGCGGCGCCGACCGAGTGGCGTTCGAGGTAGGATTGCAGCGTCTGCGCCTGCTCGAGATCGACGTTGGGCGACTGGCGGGCATTCGGTGACAGGAACATCGGCCGCATGACCTGCTCGTCGACGGTCATCAGGCCGTTCCCGCTGCCCAGGCCGTTGCCACCCAGCGAGTAGGGCAATCCGTTCGATATCGGCGCCTGCATGGAAGCCTGCATCGCACCGCTCTGGCCCCCGGACCCGGCGTCGACGGCCAGCGAAGCCTGCACGCCTCCACCCTGAGCGGCACTCCCGCTGCTCGTCGCGACATCGGAAGCCGTGGTGGTGTCACCGCCGAACCGACCGTTGTACACCTGCACCCCCGTGATCACCATCAACGACACGGCGGCAGCGACGGCGGCGCCACCCATCATGGAGAAGGAGTGGCGTTTGCCAGGCTGGCCGGCAGGCTCCCGAACCGGCACCGGCTCGTCCGCCAGCGCCGCCATCACGTCACCGGAAATATCGATGTCGACGATCGCGTCGCGCTCGCGTCGCATCATGCTGCGCGCCAGATGGTATCGACGCCAGGTGTCGGATTCCTGCGACGCGGTATCCAATCGCTTGAGTACCCGTCTCAGGTCGAATTCATCGGCTTCGTTGTCCATCAATGCGGAAAACGATTCGTGTACCTGCTTCATAGTCACACCCTCACACTCGCCTTGCGGCTTGCCACGTGTTGAATGACAGCGACACCCAGGGAACACCTGAAGGCGCATCATTGCAGTCGCAAGACCGCGCCAGCCTGCTCTTCACCGGCCCTGATCGCCTGTCGTGTCACCAGTCGACGACGCCTTGACTCTCGCCTGCACCACTATGACGACGGAAACCGGTAACAGTTCATTTTCGATTCATCTTTCGTGACCCCATCGCCGACGCGGATCGAACGGGCCGATCCAGGCGGCGGTGCCAGCGGGACTCAGGAGCCATTGACAGCATTCTGGGCGCCATGTTCCAGCAATGGCTCGATATGCCTGTCGACGGCCTCGCGCGCCCGGAAGATCCGCGAACGGACCGTACCCACCGGGCACTCCATGATCGTGGCGATATCTTCATAGGAGAGGCCGTCGAACTCACGCAAGGTGATCGCAGTGCGCAGATCGTCGGGTAACTGCTCGATCGCCGCGAACACGGCCGACTCGAGCTGGTCGCGGGCGATGGCAGCTTCCGGTGACTCGATATCCGACAGTCGCCCGCTCTGATCGACGATCTCGGCGGCGCTGATGTCCAGATCGCTGCCGGGCGGCCGTCGCCCCCGGGAGACTAGGTAGTTCTTCGCCGTGTTGATGGCGATGCGATACATCCAGGTATAGAAGGCGCTCTCGGCACGAAAGCTTCCCAAGGCGCGATACGCCTTGATGAACGCTTCCTGGGCTACGTCCTGCACCTCGGAGTGGTCCTGAACGTAACGGCTTATCAGCCCGAGAATCTTGTGCTGGTATTTTTTGACCAGGAGATCGAAGGCCCGAGTATCTCCCTTCTGCGCGGGCGCGACGAGTTGTTGATCGGTCTCTCGAACACCCATTCAACGCCTCCCCGAACGACTGGGGGCAGGATGCGGCAGAGCAAAACAGCGGTGACAACTATGGTGACTGGGAGACAATACGCTCATGATCCAACCTGGAGCCCTTGGGGCTCGCGATTCAGTGACAGGCGTGCAACTTATAACAGAAACGAAGGATTAGCACGCGAAGCCGGCCCAGTGTTGCCGTTTTGGCCTCTCCCATCACGCCGCCAGTTTTCCGACCGCTTCCCGGGAGACGGCGCCAGCCGGGCTCGCGAAGTTGATTTTTGTACCCCGAAACCTCCATAGTACGCGCTTCACGCGCAGCCACTACCAGAGCCAACGGGACCCAGCATGTCGGAACAGCAGGTCAACAATCTCAACGTTCTTTCCCAGGATCTCCTGATTACCCCGGAGGCGTTGAAGCAGAACATTCCACTTTCGGAATCCGCCGAACGCACCGTCATCGAAGGCCGCCAGACCATCCAGCGGATTCTCGATCGCGAAGACCCCCGCCTGCTCGTCGTCATCGGCCCCTGCTCGATCCACGACCCGGATGCGGCCCGCGACTACGCCAGGCGCCTACGCAAGCTGGCCGATGCGGTCAGCGACAGCCTCTACATCGTGATGCGCGTGTATTTCGAGAAACCCCGTACCACGGTGGGCTGGAAAGGCCTGATCAACGACCCGCACCTCAACGACTCGTTCGAGATCGAGGAAGGCCTGCATATTGCCCGCCGGCTGCTGGTGGATTTGGCCGAGATCGGACTGCCGCTGGCCACCGAGGCGCTGGATCCCATCTCGCCGCAATATCTGCAGGACTGCATCAGCTGGTCCGCGGTGGGCGCCCGCACCACCGAATCCCAGACGCATCGCGAGATGGCCTCCGGCCTCTCCGGCCCCGTCGGATTCAAGAACGGCACCGACGGCAGCCTCGACGTTGCCGTCAACGCGCTTCAGTCGGTGGCCAGCCCGCACAATTTCCTGGGTATCGACCAGGCCGGCCAGGTCGCGGTCATCCGCACCCGTGGCAACGCCTACGGCCACGTCGTGCTGCGGGGCGGCAACGGCAAGCCCAACTACGACAGCGTCAGCGTCACCCTCGCCGAGAAGGAACTGCACAAGGCGGGCCTGATGGCCAACCGGATGGTCGACTGCTCCCACGCCAACTCCAACAAGGATCCGGCGCTGCAGCCGCTGGTGATGGAGAACGTGACCCACCAGATTCTCGACGGCAACCGCTCGATCATCGGGCTGATGATCGAGTCGAACATCGGCTGGGGCAGCCAGAAGGTGCCGGAGGATCGCAGTCAGCTCCAGTATGGCGTTTCGATCACCGACGCCTGCATCGACTGGCCGACCACCGAGCGCACGCTGACGCAGATGGCGGAGCAGCTCGAGACGCCGCTGCGCGACCGCCTGCAGGCCGACGACTGATCCGTTATCGGTAACGGATCGACTCCCAAGGTCGACAAGGGAAAACGCCCGGTGCTGGAACCAGCACCGGGCGTTTTCACAACGGCGAATTAACAACGACAGAGGCCTCGCTCAGCGATCAGTTCCGGACCGGCTCGCCCGCTTCCACCCCGTCGATCTGGCGTCGAAACGGTGGCAGCGCATCCAGCAACGCCTTGCCGTAGCGACGTGTCAGCACGCGCCGGTCCAGCAGCGAGATACGGCCGCTGTCGTTCTCCTTGCGGATCAGCCGCCCGCACGCCTGTACCAGCTTGATCGACGCATCCGGCACCGAAATCCGCATGAACGGGTTGCCACCCTGGCTTTCGATCCATTCGGCCAGCGTGGCGCCGACCGGATCGTCCGGCACCGAGAATGGCAGCCGGGTGATCACCACGTGGGTCAGGTAACGACCCGGCAGGTCGATTCCCTCGGCGAAGCTCGCCAGACCGAAGATCAGGCTCCCCTTGTCAGCGTCGACGGCGAGGCGATGACGCTCCAGCAGCTCCCTTTTCGGCAGCCGGTCCTGGGAGAGCAGCCGCGAGGCCCACGGCTCCTCCAGCGCATCCGCCACGCTGCGCAGCTGCTTGCGTGACGAGAACAGCACCAGCACCGCTTCATCGTCACCCAGGCCTTCGATGAACTGGACGATCGAGCGATCGTGGGCCATGGCGTCCCCCGGCTCGACCGCCTCCCGCGGCACGCTGAGAATGGCGCGGGAGTAGTCGAACGGGCTCGGCAGGCGCTGGTAGCGGTAGCGGTTGGCCAGCCCCGCCCGCTCCTGAAGTCGCTCGAAGCGGTTGAGCGCCGTCAGCGTCGCCGACGTCACCACCGCCCCATAGCAGCTCCCCCACAGATGGCGCGCCAACGTCTCCGCCGCCGATACCGGGCTGGCCGAGAAGGTCAGCTCCGGCTCCCCGCCGAAACTCTGGAACGTCAGCCAGCGCGCCTGGGGGGCCTGCCCTGCCGGATCCGGCTTGGCCATGGCGGACCACAGCGCATGCGCCTCGAGCGCCCGACCGTGGAGCAGCGCCGTCAGCGGCAGCCAGGGCTCGGCCTGCTCCTTGGGCAGCCCGGTCGATTTATCCGGGTCCAGGCTTTCGCGCAGAATATCGCTCATGGTCTCGAGATCCCGCGACAGCTCGGCGAACGGAATAACCAGTTGCTGGGCGAGCTCGACCAGTGGTTCGGGCGCGCGACCGTTGGGAAAGCGAAAATGCTGGGTTTCGTCGCCGGCACCCGCGCTCAGCCCGGCGATCTGGTGCCCCATGGCATAAGCGTCACCCAGCCGAGGCTCCAGCGCCGCGATCCGCTCGGGGAACGCCGCCAACAGTCGCGCCAGCGTGGGCTGAGCGCCCAACGCGGTATTCAATTCGGTCAGCGACTTCTTCAGCGTGCGCAGCCAGCGCAAGGTGCTATTGATACCGAAGCGGTGATAGAAGTGATCCAGCGCCTTGTCCGGCAGATGGTGCCCTTCATCGAAGACATAGATGCAGTCCTTGGGCGACGGCAACACCATTCCCCCGCCCAGCGCCAGATCCGCCAGCACCAGGTCATGGTTGGCGACGATGATGTCGGCCTGCTCGAGATGCCGGCGCGAACGAAAATAGGCGCAGGCGCCGAAATGGCCGCAGCGGCGGTTGGTGCACTGGCGGTGGTCCACGGTCAGCCGCCGCCAGTCCCGGTCGTCGATGGCGACCGGCCAGCTGTCCCGATCCCCTTCCCAGTTGCCGGAAGCGTAGGTATCGGCCATCTCCTGGATCAACTGCGGAAAGTCGCCGCCCGCATCGGTGGCGATGGTCTGCTCGAACAGCGACAGCGTCGGGTTGGGCTCGGCGCCTTCCAGCGCCTGATCCAGCTTGGCCACGCAGAGGTCGCGGCCGCGACCCTTGGCCAGCGCGTACTCGAAATCGAGGCCGCTGTGTGCATTGAGCATCGGCAGGTCCTGATTGAGCACCTGCTCCTTGCTCGCGCCGAGCAGGGACACGCGGCGCGCGTGGTGACGCCGTCCGCAGTTGGCGGTGAACGATATGTCCGCCAGCTCCGGGTGACCGGGCCTCGAC
>NZ_CEXLVS010000220.1:0-6831 GCF_982684285.1 Salinicola sp.
GCCCGTAGCCCGTAGCCCGTAGCCCGTAGCTCGTAGCTCGTAGCTCGTAGCTCGTGGCCATAGGTTACCGAACATCGTTCGATGGTCAGGGTGGACACCCCCAGTCTTTTTCGGCAAACTTCGACACCAACGAAAACGGTGCGCCGAAGACGCCATCTTGCAGCAAAGTGACGCGATCTCGGCAATTCATGAACGGGTTAACAGCGCAAGGACGGTCATGGCTAGACTCCTGGTTCTCAATGGTCCCAACCTGAATCTGCTCGGCACTCGCGAGCCGGCGGTGTATGGCACGCCCCCGCTGGAGGATATCCGGGTGCGCCTGACCGAGCGCGCGCTGAGCAC
Source organism: Salinicola sp. (assembly GCF_982684285.1). Classification (NCBI taxonomy): domain Bacteria; kingdom Pseudomonadati; phylum Pseudomonadota; class Gammaproteobacteria; order Oceanospirillales; family Halomonadaceae; genus Salinicola; species Salinicola sp. The sequence continues at coordinate 343 of NZ_CEXLVS010000220.1, forward strand.
CGGTCATCAACTCGAGTGGCTGCAATCCAACGCCGAACACGAGCTGGTCGAGCGCGTGCACCGCGCTCGGCAGGAGAACATCGATTTCATCCTGCTCAACCCGGCCGCCTTCACGCATACCAGCGTGGCGTTGCGCGATGCGCTGACCGGGGTCGATATCCCGTTCATCGAACTGCATCTCTCCAACGTGCACGCCCGCGAGCCCTTCCGCGCCCACTCCTACTTCACCGATGTCGCCCGAGGCGTCATCGCCGGGTTTGGTGCCGAGAGCTACACCCTCGCGTTGGAAGCCGCACTTTCGCAACTGGATCGCGCCTGAGTCTTTATCTGCCGAAGGGCACTCGGTGACTGGCACCATCGCGGTCAGCCGTCACATTCAACCGTCACATTCAACCAAGCCGAGACATCGCCATGGATATACGCAAGGTCAAGAAACTCATCGAACTCCTGGAAGAGTCCAACATCAGCGAAATCGAAATCCAGGAAGGCGAGGAGTCGGTTCGCATCAGTCGCCACCCCAATGGCTTCGGTGCCATGCAGCAGCCGATGGTCATGCCGCAAGCCATGGCACCGGCACCCCAGGGGCCCGGTACCGCGGTTACGCCGGCACCGGACCCCGCCGAGCCGGCTCCCGTACAGCCCACGGGCCATGCGGTGACCTCCCCCATGGTCGGGACTTTCTACCGGTCGCCGGCACCGGGCGCCAAGGCGTTCGTCGAAGTCGGCCAGAGCGTCAAGAAGGGCGATACCGTGTGTATCGTCGAAGCGATGAAGATGATGAACCAGATCGAAGCCGACAAGGATGGCGTGATCGAAGCGATCCTGGTCGAGGATGGCGAGCCGGTCGAGTTCGACCAGCCGATGATCATCATCAACTAAGGCCACACGAGCGAAACCATCATGTTGGACAAGGTACTCATCGCCAATCGCGGCGAGATCGCCCTCCGCGTCCTGCGCGCCTGCAAGGAACTGGGGATCAAGACCGTGGCGGTTCATTCCCAGGCCGACCGCGAACTGATGCACGTGCGCCTGGCAGACGAGGCCGTCTGTATCGGCCCCGCCGCCTCGGCTCAGTCCTATCTCAATATTCCGGCCCTGATCAGTGCGGCGGAAGTCACCGACTCGAGCGCCATTCACCCCGGTTACGGCTTCCTGTCCGAGAACGCCAACTTCGCCGAGCAGGTCGAGCGCTCCGGCTTCACCTTCGTCGGACCGCGGGCGGAAACCATTCGCCTGATGGGTGACAAGGTCAGCGCGATCAACGCCATGAAGGCGGCCGGCGTTCCGACGGTGCCAGGCTCCGATGGGCCGCTGCCGGACGACGACGCCGAGATTCGCCGTATCGCCGGTCGTATCGGTTACCCGGTGATCATCAAGGCGGCAGCCGGCGGCGGCGGTCGCGGCATGCGCGTCGTGCGCAACGACGACGAGGTCGCCAAGGCGGCCAGCGTGACCCGTTCGGAGGCCGCAGCGGCGTTCGGCGACGGCACCGTCTACATGGAGAAGTTCCTCGAGAATCCACGCCACGTCGAGGTGCAGGTCCTCGCCGACGGCCAGGGCAACGCCATCCACCTTTACGACCGTGACTGCTCCCTTCAGCGCCGTCACCAGAAGGTACTCGAGGAAGCGCCGGCGCCGCATCTCGATCCCGAGGCTCGTGCCAAGGTGCTGAAGTCATGCACCGACGCCTGCATCGAGATCAACTACCGGGGCGCGGGGACGTTCGAGTTTCTCTACGAGAACGGCGAGTTCTTCTTCATCGAGATGAATACCCGCGTTCAGGTAGAGCATCCCGTGACGGAGATGGTCACCGGCGTCGACATCGTCAAGGAGCAGCTTCGTATCGCCTGCGGTCAGCCGCTGTCGATCAAGCAGTCCGACGTCGAGCTGCGCGGTCATGCGTTCGAGTGTCGCATCAATGCCGAGGACTCCCGCACCTTCATGCCCTCCCCCGGCAAGATCGACCTCTATCACCCGCCCGGCGGCCTGGGCGTGCGCATGGACTCCCACATCTATACCGGCTACAGCGTGCCGCCCTATTACGACTCGCTGATCGGCAAGCTGATCACCTGGGGCGCGGACCGCGATATCGCACTGGTCAGGATGCGCAACGCACTCGACGAACTGCTGGTCGAAGGCATCAAGACCAACATCGATCTGCAGAAGGACCTGGTTCGCGATAGCGCCTTCCAGCGTGGAGGCGTCAATATCCACTACCTGGAGAAGAAGCTCGGCCTCAGCTGAACCCGAGCGATCCCGACGGGGCGGCCTATCCAGCGATAGCCCGCCCCGTTTTCGTCACCGCCGTCAATCCGGAGAGCGACTCATGGCGTGGCTACAACTCAAGGCATCCATCGCCCCCGAGCAGGCCGAATGGCTGGAGGAACTGCTGCTGGCCGAAGGGGCCAGCGCGATCACCCTGCAGGACGCTCACGACGAACCGGTCTTCGAGCCCGACCGGGGTACCACCCCCTTGTGGCGCGAGACCGTGCTTACCGGCCTCTACGACGATCTCACCGGCGTCGAGGCGATGATCGAGCGTGTCCAGCGAGCCTGGTCGGAGCAGTCCCCCGATGATCCCGCACCGCAGATCGAGTACGAACTGCTGGCCGATCGCGACTGGGAGCGTGAGTGGATGGACGGCTTCGAACCCCTGCGAATGGGCCGCCGGTTGTGGATCGTGCCCAGTTGGCATCAGGCGCCGGACCCCAACGCCGTCAACCTGCTGCTCGACCCCGGTCTCGCTTTCGGCACCGGTACCCATCCCACCACGGCGCTCTGCCTCGGCTGGCTCGACGCCCAGGATCTCGCCCAGCGACAGGTACTGGATTACGGCTGCGGTTCCGGCATTCTGGCGATCGCCGCGCTAAAGCTCGGTGCCGATACCGCCGTCGGTGTCGATATCGATCCCCAGGCACTGCAGGCGAGCCGGGACAACGCCGCACGCAACCGGATCGATGAATCCAGCCTGATCCTGGATTATCCGGAAAAAATCGGACAGGGGCAGTTCGACGTGGTCGTCGCCAATATCCTCGCCGGCCCCCTGGTCGACATGGCGGCAACGATCGCCGGCCGGGTCGGACCCGGGGGCCATCTGGCCCTATCCGGCATTCTGGCCGCCCAGGCGGATGGCGTGCTGGACGCCTATCGGGCCCAGGGCCTGCGCATGGAGGAGCCTCAGGAGAAGGAAGGCTGGGTTCTCCTCGTCGGACACCGAGCGGCCTGAACGTTACGAGACCGGTCTGCCATGCGTCCGCGTCGGCGGCCGGTTTCATGCCCAAACGCTCTGGCCTGAAGGATTTTCATACACCCCGGGCGCACTTTGCGGCTTAGGTCGTGAGTCGGCAAACAGCGCTTCAACAAAGCCGGGGTGACCGGTATCATAGCCTCCCCGTTTTGCCTGAGCCCCTGTAACGATGCGTGATTCCGTGTCACCGCAGACCGATCGCCCGTTACCCCGCATCGGCCATCACACGCTACCCAATCGCGTGATTTTGGCTCCCATGGCCGGGGTGACCGACCGCCCCTTTCGCCAGCTCTGTCGCGAACTGGGGGCTGGTCTCGTGGTGTCGGAGATGGTCACCGCCGACAGCCGGCTCTGGCACACTCGAAAATCCCGACAGCGCATGATCCATCGCGGCGAACCAGGGCCAAGATCGGTGCAGATCGCCGGCGGCGACCCGCAGATGCTCGCCGAGGCGGCACGGCTCAATGCCGACGCCGGCGCCGAGATCATCGACATCAACATGGGTTGCCCGGCCAAGAAAGTCTGCAACAAGGCGGCGGGATCGGCGCTACTGCGGGACGAACGCCTGGTAGCCGATATCCTCGAGGCCGTGGTCGCGGCGGTCGACATCCCGGTCACGCTGAAGATCCGCACCGGCTGGTGTGCAGAGACCCGCAATGCGGAGCGTGTCGCCAGCCTCGCCGAGAACGCCGGTATCGCAGCCCTGGCCGTTCATGGCCGAACCCGTGAGCAGCGCTACACCGGCTCCGCGGAGTACGACACCATCGCCGCCATCAAGCAGCGCGTGTCGATACCGGTCTTCGCCAACGGCGACGTGACCACGCCGCAGCGCGCTGCGGAAGTGCTCGCCTACACCGGCGCCGATGCGGTGATGGTCGGGCGCGGCGCCCAGGGCAACCCGTGGCTGTTCCGTGAGATCGAGCACTACCTGCGCACCGGTCGCGAACACGCGCCACCGAGCGCGGATGAGATCGCCACCACCATGGGACGTCATCTACGTGCACTCCACGAGCACTACGGCGACTATCTCGGCGTCAGGGTGGCTCGCAAGCATGTCGGTTGGTACCTTGCCTCGTGCGATCCGGGCCGGGCCCACCGCTCTCGCTTCAATCGTCTCGAGCAGACCCAACAACAATTCGAGTTTCTTCATGAACTCTTTCGCGGTGACGCCGCCGCGATCGGTAATGGAATCCACGCAGCATGAATAGCCGGCAGCCCTTAGCTCTCGATGGTGAGTCATCCGCCGAGATCGACTCCCTTCAAATGCCCGATGCGCTATCCCATACGACACTCAGAGAGTGTGTCGAGCGCGTCATGGAGCGCTACTTCTCCCATCTCGAGGGAGAATCCGTCTCGAATCTCTACGGGATGGTGCTGGCGGAAGTCGAGGCGCCGCTCCTCGAAGTCGTGATGCGCAACGTGGAAGGTAATCAGACCCGCGCCGCCGAGCTGCTCGGTCTCAATCGCGGCACGTTGCGCAAGAAACTCAAGCAGTACGACCTGATGTAAATTCTCTCTCGCTTCGCCCGAGCGAAGCGCCACCCGGACGCGCGACGCCGCCGACGACCCGAGGGTCTCCTGGCTGCGCTTGCCGTCTCATCGCACAAGAGTGGACTGGCATGTCTCAACCCCCTGCTTCTACCGCCCCCCGCGCCGTCCGTCGCGCCCTGCTCAGCGTCTCCGACAAGACCGGCGTCGTCGAATTCGCTCGCGAACTGACCTCGCTGGGTGTCGAACTGCTATCGACCGGCGGTACCTATCGCCTGCTGCGGGAGAGCGATATCGCGGTCACCGAAGTCTCCGAGCACACCGGCTTTCCGGAGATCATGGATGGACGCGTCAAGACGCTGCACCCCAAGATTCACGGTGGCATTCTCGGACGTCGCGGGCAGGATGACGAGGTCATGCGGGAGCACGGTATCGACCCGATCGATATGGTCGTCGTCAACCTCTACCCTTTCGAGCAGACCGTGGCCAGGCCCGACTGCACCCTGGAGGACGCCGTCGAGAACATCGATATCGGGGGGCCGACGATGGTTCGGGCCTGCGCCAAGAACCACGAGCACACCACGATCGTGGTCAGCGCCGCAGACTATTCCCGCGTTCTGAAGGATATGGCCAGCCACGACGGCGGCGTCAGTCACAAGACCCGCTTCGACCTGGCGATCAAGGCGTTCGAGCACACCGCCGCCTATGACGCCGCCATTGCCAACTATTTCGGCCAGTGGGTCGGTAGCGGCGAGCCGGATTTTCCGCGCACGCTGTCGCTGCAGTTCACCAAGAAACAGGGCATGCGCTACGGCGAGAACCCGCACCAGAAAGCGGCCTTCTACGTCGAGTCAGACACGGCCGAGCCCGGCGCGCGGGAAGCCAGCATCGCCACCGCCGAGCAGCTTCAGGGCAAGGCGCTCTCGTTCAACAATGTCGCGGACACCGACGCGGCGCTGGAGTGCGTCAAATCCTTCACCAAGCCGGCCTGTGTCATCGTCAAACACGCCAATCCGTGCGGCGTGGCGGTGGTGCCGGAAGATGAGGGCGGTATCCGCAAGGCCTATGACCTGGCCTTCGAGACCGACAGTGAATCCGCTTTCGGCGGCATCATCGCGTTCAACCGCGAGCTGGACGGCGACACCGCCAGCGCCATCGTCGCGCGCCAGTTCGTCGAGGTGATCATCGCACCGCGCATCTCTGCCGAGGCGCGCAAGGCGGTCGCCAGCAAGACCAACGTGCGTCTGCTCGAATGCGGAGAGCTACCCGCGACAACCGCCGCCGGCTGGGACTACAAGCGTGTCAACGGTGGCCTGCTGGTGCAGAGCCGCGACACCGGGATGATCGGCGCCGACGATCTCCAGGTCGTCACCCGGCGCGCGCCCACCGAGCAGGAGCTGCACGATCTGGTGTTCGCCTGGAAGGTCGCCAAGTTCGTCAAGTCCAACGCGATCGTCTACGTCAGCAAGCGCCAGACCATCGGCGTCGGCGCCGGCCAGATGAGCCGTGTCAATTCGGCACGTATCGCTGCGATCAAGGCCGAGCACGCCGGACTCCAGGTGGCCGGCTCGGTGATGGCCTCGGATGCCTTCTTCCCTTTCCGCGACGGCCTGGACAACGCCGCCGCGGCGGGTATCACCGCCGTCATCCAGCCCGGCGGCTCGATGCGCGACGAGGAAGTGATCGCCGCGGCCAACGAGGCCGACATCGCGATGGTGTTCACCGGTATGCGCCACTTCCGGCACTAAGCCGCG
>NZ_CEXLVS010000221.1:0-6805 GCF_982684285.1 Salinicola sp.
GGATGGCCTGCCGGGTCATGGCGATCCGCGTAACGAACCCGCCATTGACTGCTATGGTGAGAAGTCCCTTCATCCACAATTCACCGGGAGTTCTCGCATGGAATACCGTCGCCTCGGCCGTACCGGCCTCAAGGTCTCTCCGCTCTGTCTCGGCACCATGACCTACGGCACGCCTCAGTGGCGCGACTGGGTGCTGGACGATGCCGGGAGCCGCCCTTTCATCCAGCAGGCGCTGGATGCCGGCATCAACTTCTTCGATACCGCGGACATGTACTCCGACGGCGAGTCGGAGCGCGTCGTCGGCAAGGCACTGAAGGATTTCGCGCGGCGGGAGGAGGTGGTGCTGGCGACCAAGGTCTACAACCCCACCGGCAACAAGTCCCCCAACGAGCGCGGCTTGTCGCGCAAGCATATCCATCACGCCATCGATGCCTCGCTGGAACGGCTGGGCATGGACTACGTCGACCTCTACCAGACCCACCGCTGGGATTACGACACGCCCATCGAGGAGACCATGGAGGCGCTACACGAGGTGGTCAAGGCGGGCAAGGCGCGCTATATCGGCGCCTCCAGCATGCACGCCTGGCAGTTCGCCAAGGCGCAGCACGTCGCCGAGCGCAACGGCTGGACGAAGTTCGCCACCATGCAGCCGATGGTCAACCTGATCTACCGCGAGGAGGAGCGCGAGATGATTCCCCAGTGCCTGGACCAGGGCGTGGGCGTGATTCCGTGGAGCCCGCTGGCCCGCGGCATTCTCGCCGGCAGCAAGCCGGTGGGCAGCGAAGGCAGTACCACGCGCGCCAGGAGCGACGAGCAGATGCGCAACTGGAAACTGGGGCTCGAACGTGACGCACCGGTCATCGAGGCGCTGCAAGGACTCGCCGGGTCACGCAACGTCTCCCCCGCACAGATCGCGCTGGCCTGGCTGCTGCAGAAACCCGGCATCACCGCTCCCATCATCGGCGCCAGCAAGCCGCACCATCTGGATCAGGCGCTGGGTGCGCTGGAGATCACGCTGACGGCGGAGGAAGTCGAGGGCCTGGAAGCGCCCTACGTGCCACACGAGGTCGTCGGGTTCGCCTGACCGCCGGCCACCACATTCCGCGCCATGACGAGGCCGCATGGCGCTTGCCATTCATGCAGGGAGACCGAGCCATGCCGACCCTCGCCGAACAGCACTGCAGCGCCTGCCACGGAGAGGCAGCGCGCCTGACGCCGGAGCAGATCGACCAGCTGCTTCCGGCCCTGCCCAAGTGGCAGATCGTGGAACGCGGTGGCATCATGCAGTTGCAGCGAAGCTTCACGTTCCGCAATTTCGCGCAGGCCCTGGACTTCACCAACCGCGTGGGCGAACTCGCCGAGTCGCAAGGCCATCACCCGGCGATCACCACCGAATGGGGCAAGGCCACCGTGACCTGGTGGACCCACAAGATCCGCGGCCTGCATCGCAACGATTTCATCATGGCCGCCAGAACCGACGAGGTAGTGCACGCTAATGTTTGAGAAGATCGAGCGCGTCCCGGGAGATGCCATCCTCGGGCTGATCGAAGCGTACAATCAGGATGCCAATCCGCAGAAGGTCGATCTCGGCGTCGGCGTCTATCGGGATCCCGACGGCAATACGCCGATCATGCGCGCCGTGAAACAGGCCGAGGCACGTCTGCTGGAGAGCGAGAAGACCAAGAGCTACATCGGCTCTCACGGCGATCCGCGCTACGGCAAGGCGGTGCTGCCACTGGTACTGGGTCCGGATTCGCCGGTCCTGGCCGCCAACCGGGCCAGCGCCACCCAGTCACCCGGCGGCACCGGCGCCCTGCGCCTGGCGGCGGATTTCATCCGCACCCAGTTGCCGGGCAAGAGCGTGTGGCTCTCCAACCCGACCTGGCCGAACCACATCGGCATCTTCGAGGGCGCCGAGATCCCGATCCAGCGCTACCCCTACGTCGACGAGAGCAATCGTCTCGACTTCGACGGCATGCTGGCTGCACTCAAGCAGATCCCCCAGGGCGATGTGGTGCTGCTGCACGCCTGCTGCCACAACCCGTCCGGTTTCGACCTCAACCAGGCGCAGTGGCGCCAGGTTCTGGACGTGGTCCAGGAGCGCGGGCTGCTGCCGCTGGTCGACTTCGCCTACCAGGGCTTCGGTGACGGCCTGGACATCGACGCCTTCGGCGTCCGCCTGCTGGCCGAGAATCTCGAGGAGATGCTGATCACCAGCTCCTGCTCGAAGAACTTCGGCCTCTACCGCGAGCGTACCGGCTGCCTGATCGTGATCGCCAAGACCGCCGAGCAGATGGAGAACGTGCGTTCCCAGATGGCGATCGTGGCGCGCGAGAACTACTCGACCCCGCCCTCCCATGGCGCGGCGATTGTGGTCGACATTCTCGAGTCCGAGGAGCTGACCCAGCTCTGGAAAAGCGAGCTGACCGAGATGTGCGACCGCATCAACACGCTGCGTCGCGACCTGGTCGATTCGCTCAAGCCCTACGGCCTCGACCAGTGCTTTGCCCACGTGGCCGAGCAACGCGGCATGTTCTCCTACACCGGGCTCTCCACCGAGCAGGTCAAGCGGCTGCGCGACGAGTACAGCATCTACATGGTCGGCTCCGGTCGCGCCAACGTCGCCGGATTCACCAGCGAGAACCTGCCCTACGTGGCCAAGGCGATCGCCGCCGTCGTCGACTGACCCCGGCCTCACACCCGCGACTAGACAAAAAAATCCCGGCTCAGGCCGGGATTTTTTTTCGGGGATGGAGAACGCCACGGCATGGCGGTCTCACTCGGCTAACGTATCGGCGCCCATCGCCTGCTCGAAGCGTTCCCGTGTCACGCCGCCGGCTTCCGGATCGTTGAGCTGCTGGAACAGGTTCCGCTGCTCGGCGCTGACTGCCTCGTCCTCGTCGATCACGCCATCACCGTCCACATCCAGTTGATCGAAGCTCAAGGCGTTGGGGCGCTGGTCGACCGGAGTCTGGGCGCCGCCAGCGGTGAAACCGGCGTTCTCCCGACCGACGCCGCCGGATTTCTCGATCGACTCATGGTCGACCTGGGAGGCGTTGGCGGGCGCCTGCGGCGCTTCATCCTCCGACGCGACATTCGGCGCCGAATCCTGCGTCGCCGCGCCATCCTGGGCCCAGACCGGCAACGCCAGCATGGCTGCCAGTACGCCTGTACCCAGTCCCAACCCCGGGCGCAGACCGGGACTCTTTCGCTTCGCCATCATCCGTGTACGCATCGCTGATCCTCTTGAAACGGTAACGCTTTGACCCGCGAGCGCGACAAAAATTCGACGACCGTGAACGCCGGCGTTTCACGACGCCTGCCGGGACGGCGCCCACCGCACTCGCCGACCGGCTTCACTCGTCCCAATCCGGGGCGAACGACGGATTGGCCTGCCGGTCCCCGCGATCGAGATCGTCGATCCGGGCGATCTCGTCGTCGCTGAGCCGGAGGTTCATCGCCTCGAGGTTGGATTTCTGGTTGGCCGGATTGGTGGAGGACGGAATCACGATGATGTCGCGTGCCGCGATCCAGGCCAGGGCGACCTGCGCCGGAGAGGCATCGTGGGCGTCGGCGATACGCTGGAGCACCGGGTCCTTCATCACCTTGCCCACCGCCAGCGGCATGTAGGCCGTGACATCGAGCCCCTTGGCCTGACAGTGCTCGACCAGCTTGCGGTTGGCGAGGAACGGGTGCACCTCGATCTGGTTGGTGACGATGTTCTCGCCGCCCGGCAGGCCGAGGGCCTGGTCGATCTGCGCGACGGTGAAGTTGGAAACGCCGATATGCCGGGTGAAACCGCGAGCTCGAGCGGCATCGAGCGCGGCAAGGGTATCCTCCATCGGGACCTCGTCGCCGGGCGAAGGCCAGTGGATCAGGATCAGATCGAGCCGGTCGAGGCCGAAGTTCTCGAGGCTCTGCTCGATGGCTCCGGTCAGCGCCTTCGGCTCCAGCTTGTCCCACCAGACCTTGGTGGTCACGAACAGCTCGTCGCGCGGAACGCCGCTCTGGCGGATCGCCTTGCCCACCGCGGCCTCGTTTTCATACATCTGGGCGCTGTCGAGATGGCGATAGCCGAGTTCGAGGGCGGAGGTCACCGAGTCGATCACCGCCTGCTCCTTGAGTCGATAGGTTCCCAGACCGGGTTGCGGCAGTATATGACGTGCCATGATGCTGTCTCCTTGGTAGGAAAGATCGGATGAAATCGAAGGCCGGCTAGAACGACACTGTGGGTGAAAACGACATCTTCAAGCCTCGCTCCCAGCCCATGCTAGACTGAACGCTGATTTTCCGCCCGGATCGAGGCATGCCCAATACCCAGCCGCGCTCTTCCGACCGCCCGCCCGAGGGCCGGCATCTGGTGCTCGTCGGCAACGGCGACTCCCATCTCCACGTTGCAGCCCATGCAGAGCGCCTCGTGCGACGCGGTGCTCGAGTGACGCTGGTCACCCGGCAGGACTTCGCATTCTCGGATTGGCTTGGCGGCATGCTGGGCGGCGAATGGCAGCGCGACGACGTTCGTCTCCCTGCGGACCGCATCGCCGTTCACGGCGGCGTCCATGTCCGCGCCGGCGTGGCGCAGGTCGATCGACACCAGCGCCGAATCACGCTCACCGACGGGCGCGAACTCGATTACGACTGGCTATCGCTCGACCTGCCGCCCGTCGTGGATGAACACGCCATCCCCGGTTTCTATACCGCGCAGGGCGTTTTCACCGCTTCCGCCGACGATCTGTGGCAACTGCGCCAACGGCTGGAGAGCCAGCTCGCAGGCGCTGCGGCCAGACTGCCGCGCGTCGCGCTCCTCGCCGGTGGGCCGAGTGGCGTCGAGCTGGCCGCCAACCTGCTGGCACTGGGCGAGCGCTACGGACGTCGGCTGCCGGTGACGCTGATCGCCAATGACCGGAAGCTGCTCCCCGGCGCCTGCCAGCGTGCCAATCGCTGGCTGACCCAGCGCCTGCATCGTCGCGGACTGCAGTTGGAGCTGGTCGCGACGGCAACCCGCTACCATCAGGGCCAGTTGATCCTGGACGACGGCAGCGTGGTCGACGCCGATCTACTCGTCGTGACCGATCACCTGAAACCCTCGCCCACGCTCGAGATGTTCGGCCTGACCCGGGACGAGAACGCCGCCATCGATGTCGACGCGAAACTGCGTAGCCGGCAAGACCCGAACCTGTTTCTGGCCAGGGAGAAGCCCGCCGGCCGCGGCGAGGGACTGACCACACGCGAGCGCACCGCGCTGCTGCTGGCGTCGCTGGAAGAGGCGGTCGGAGGGGAGTCTCGGACCCTGCCGCGCCATGGCCAGGGCGAGCGCTGGAAGGCGCTCAACCTGGGTGATCTCCGCGACATCGCCTGGCGCGGCCCGCTCTGGTGCCGCGGTCGCTGGGTTCGGCGCTGGAAGCATCGTCGCGACCGCCGCGAGGTGGCGCACTACCTGGGCGACCGCTGAACCCTGCCGCGGCCGTCCGGACGCTTCCCCGCCAACCGACATCCCAGGACGCAAGATCCCGGCACCATGGCCGGGATCCCGTCTCTGGAGGTCGGCACCGGCCGCCCTCCCTGCCCGAAACGTCCTACTGACGGATACCCTCGAGCACGATATAGAGTTCGACGCTGTGCATCGGCTCCGGGAACTGGCTCATGTCGATATCGAAATCGGCCAGATCCAGGGTCGTGGAAGCTTCGAAGCCCTGCCGATAGCCGCCCCACGGATCGTCGCCGCCGCCAATGTGATCGACCTCGAACGTGACCGGCTTGGTCACGCCATGGATGGTGAGGTCGCCGGTCATTTCGGCCTCCTCGCCATCATCGTCGACGTCGAAGCTGGTGGACTTGAACGTGGCCTGGGGGAACTCGCCCGCGTTGAGGAAGTCGCCGCTCAGGATATGCTTGTTGCGCTCGGCGTGATTGGTTTCCAGGCTGTCGACGTCGACGGTCACGTTGACGCTGGAGTCGTCCGGCGACTCGGGATCGTAGCTGAACCCGCCGTCGAACGACTTGAAGTTGCCCAGAATGTACGAGTAGCCGAGGTGGCTGATCTTGAACTGGATGAAGGCGTGCTGGCCTTCGGTGTCGATCTTGTAGTCGGCTGCCTGGGCCTGGGCCAGCGGCATGGCCGACGCGGCGGCGATCAGCGTGGCCAGTGCGGTCTTCTTCAACATCGTCTTGCTCCTCGAAGCGATTGAATTCATGTTGCCGAGCGATTCGGCCAGGGCGTTCGGCACGGGAGCCGGCCGCCGTGGCCGGAAAAGCGTGATCAGCGCTGCCTGCCCGCACGGGGCGTCAGCATCCGGACCAGCGTATCCTGGCGATCCAGCCAGTGGTGCTTGCAGGCCGCCAGACCGTGGCCGACGGCCAGAACCACCAGCGCCCAGGCCGCGTACCAGTGCACGTCACCTGCCAGCACGGCCTGATCCGGCAAACCCGACACCAGCGCCGGCATGGTGAACCAGCCGAACACGCTGATGCCGTCGCCTTCCGCCGTGGAAATCAGGTAGCCGGAGATCATCACGACGAACATCAGCGCATAGATCAGGCCATGGCCGATGTGCGCCGCGTCGCGTTCCAGCCGCGAGCCGTGTGCGACCGGCGTCGGCTGCAGCACCCTCCAGATCACCCTCAGGACACTCACCAGCAGCACCAGGATGCCTATCGACTTGTGCCACCATGGCGCCAGGTGGTACCAGTGATCGTAGTACCCCAGGCCGGTCATCCACCAGCCCAGGGCGAACAGACCGAAAATCGCCAGCGCGCTCGCCCAGTGAATGGCGATGCTGACCCACCCCCAACCCGATCGCGTATT
>NZ_CEXLVS010000222.1:0-6786 GCF_982684285.1 Salinicola sp.
GCAGCGGACCGCGCGCCCCGACTCGGCGAGAGCGTCGTAACCAACCTGAAGGAAGGCCTGCTGATGACCATGAGTATTCTCCCGACCATTCTGTCGGTGGGCTTGCTCGGACTGCTGCTGGCCAAATACACGCCGGTGTTCGAATGGCTGGGCCTTCTGTTCTATCCGCTGATCGCGCTGTTCGGACTGGAGGAAGCGCGAGAGCTATCCCAGGCAGTGGCGTCCGGCATGGCGGAGATGTTCCTGCCCGCCCTGCTGATGGCGGATGCCTCGTTGCCGGCGCGTTTCGCTGCTGGGGTCGTGTCGGTATCGACGATCCTTTTCTTCTCCGCGTCCATTCCCTGCATCATGTCGACGCAGATCCCGCTGTCGGTGGGAAAAATCCTGGTGATCTGGTTTCAGCGCACATTCCTGAGTGTGGCGCTTGCGGTTCCCGCCGGCTATCTCGTCGCTGCCTGGGTCAGTTGAAACCGGGGCCACTGTCCAACCGGCTCAAGCCGTTGGTGCGTGCGCCATGGAACGCAGCTTGTAACGGTCACCGGGATGGATGAGATGCGCGTAGCTGATCAAGCGATCGCCGGACCAGGTGCGCCGTCGAACGCTCAGACACGGCATGGCTTCTGCGACATCGAGTTGCAGGGCGATCTCGATGTCAGGGAGGATCGCCTCGACGATATGTTCCATATCGCTGATAGGACAAGCCGCTACCAGTACCTCATTGGGCGTGTGGCGGTGGAAGTCAGCGTCCAGGTAGGCCGGCACCCAACGCGGGTTGACGTAACGATTCTCCAACTGGATCGGCCGACCATTTTCGAGATGAATCAGGCGCGAGTGATAGAGCCTGGTGCCGACCTTGACCCCCATGCGCATGGCAATCTCGTCGTCAGCCACAACGCTCTCCAATGTCAGCACACGGCTGGCATATTCGTGACCGCGTCCCCGCACCTCGTCGGCGATGTTGTTGATCTCGACCAGTGGCGATTCGGAACGGCGATCGGCAACGAAAGTGCCGATACCCGACTGGCGCCAGAGATACCCCTCCTGCACCAGGTCGCGGATCGCTTTATTGGCGGTCATGCGACTGACGCCGAATGTCTCCGCCAGCGCCTCCTCTGGCGGGATCTGGTGGTCCACGGGAAACTCACCGCTATGGATCCTGTCGAGCAGATACTGCTTGATGACTTTATAACGTGGAGGCTGGGGGCTCACTTACGCTCCTTTGATGATAGCTGTACCGGGTAGATCGCGATCAGAAAACCGGCAACGGACGTGTCTGCCAGAACCGTAGGCGCAGGGACATCGAAGCATCGTTCGTTGCGCCTCGCGGGATGGCTTTTCAAAACCAGCGTATCGCCTGCCATCCAGGTACATCCGCCCTGACTCGGCTGCGTCGGGCAGGCGGCCAGCACGAACCAAGCCGCCTCACAACCTTTGGGGCAGACGACGTCATCCCACTGGCACGGCTTCATGCTGCCATCCCATCGCGCTGGATCGAACATCAGGTTCAGCGCCAGGCTGGGGCCTTCTGGCAAGCGGCAGTCGACGGGTTCGCCTCCCGAGAAAACGGCCGACTCAGCGAGCGATAGCCCAACCTCGCGGTCACCGAAGGCCAGCGTGACGGGATGACGACCAAGCACGCCAAAGCAGCGCTGCCAGCCGCTGAAAGAAGAGAACGGGCCGGCCCGGTCCAGATCGGCAATCGACAGGCGCCAGCCGGGCTCGCTGGCACTGGCATCGCATGCCACTTCACGAGTCGTACCACCACCATTCTTCCAGCGCACCGCCTCCAGATTGCGCCATGGCAAGCAGTGAACGGTTTCCAGCGACAAGGTCATACGCGTCTCGATCCGATAGTGGGTCATCTGTTTCAGCCGCGCTTGCATGACACGGCTGACACGATGATCGAAGCATTGAAATTAATGTATATACATTATATAAACATTCGACGCGTGACCCCAGTCACTACCGTACCTTTTCAGACAACAACATCAATAAACCAAAAAGGATGTCGCATGTCCCCTTTCAAAAATCTACTGGTCGGTGGCGGTCTCCTCATCGCCGGCATGAGCATGAGTGCCGTGAGCGCGGCGAATACCCCGATTACCATCGGTACCAACAACTGGGCCGAGAATATCGCCATTTCCCACATGTGGCAGCAACTGCTCGGTGAAAAGGGATTCGATGTCTCGCTCAGCGAAGTCTCCAAGCCGATCCTGTTCGGCGGGCTGGCGGCGGGCGATATCGACATCTCGCTGGAAGTCTGGCTGCCGAGCGACAATTCGTTCGTCGAACCCTACAGCGATCGCATCGATCTCCACGGCACCTGGTACGACGATGCTCTCGACGCGCTAGTCGTGCCATCCTACGTCGACGATATCAATTCCGTTGCCGATCTCGAGCGTCATGCCGAGGATTTCGAGTATCAGGGCGAGCCGACGATCTTCGGCATCGAGCCCGGCTCGACCATCGCCGACGAGACCGACGCTGCCATCGAACAGTATCAACTGCCATTCCGTCAGCTCAGCAGCAGCGAATCGGCGATGATGGCGCAGCTCAAGGAAGCGTATCGCGAGAAGCAGCCGGTTGCCGTCACCCTGTGGCAACCGCACTGGGCATTCGCCGAGTACGATCTGAAGATTCTCGACGATCCGAAGAAGACCTTCAGCGCCGGCGAGCAGATCAAGTGGGTATCGCACCACGGTTTCGGCGATGACAACCCCGGGCTCAAGGCGATGCTGGATGCCTGGCACATGACACCGGAACAGCTGTCCCAATTGATGCTGGAAATCGAGAAAACGGGCGACCCGGACAAGGGTGCGGCACAGTGGATCGCCGCCAACCGCGATCTCGTCGATGGCTGGCTCGCCGCCAGGCCATAACCGCGTTCATCACCAGCGCAAAAAAATCCTGGCCATCAGCCAGGATTTTTCATGCCGACAACTCGGCGATCGTCAGCAGCGCGTGCAGTGCTTCAGGGTTTCGGCCTCGTCGCTCTCGAGCCGCGGGGTGCGGCGCGGCGATGCCGGCGACCGGCGCAACGGATGCAGCAGCACATTCGAACGCAGCATCGTCGACAGCATGGCGCGAACCACGTGCGCGAGCACGTAGACAACCACGGCCATAACGATCAACGCCTTGATGCGCCCTGAAATCTTCACGCTGCTTCTCCTTGAATGGGGGGTATCGGGGGGAATGACACGGAGGATATAACCACACGACTGTGACGAAAAATTGAAGGCGTCGATAACCGGTATGCGAGTCATCGATGTCGGTGGTCTATGCTGAAGCCACAGTATCGGCCGAGAGGTACCTGGCTTGAGACCGTCGAAGACCGATTTTCCGCTGGACCAATGCCGCTGCCATCTGGAAACGGGGCCGATCGTGCTGGTCGGCTCCCACTGGCGGGGCGAACGCAATCTGATGGTGATGGGCTGGCACATGATGCTCGGCTTCGCGCCGGCACACTTCGGCTGCCTGATTACCGCCGGCAACCACAGCCATCGTCTGGTGCGCGAAAGCCGCGAATGCACGATCAACGTGCCCACGCTCGAGCTCGTCGACGCGGTCGTCGGTGTCGGCAACAGTGACGGCGACGCGATCGACAAGTTCGATGCCTTCGGTCTGACACCGGAGGAGGGAGAGATCGTCTCGGCACCGCTGGTCGCCGAGTGTTACGCCAGCTTCGAATGCCGTCTGGCCGACGACAGCCAGATCGACCGCCACGAGCTGTTCATCTGGGAGATCGTCAAGGCCCATGTCGACACTTCGATCGAGCTTCCCCGCACGCTCCACTACCGCGGCCATGGCCGCTTCATGGTCGCCGGCGACGAAGTCGACCGATCGGGGGACTTCCGGGTGCAGAATCTGTAGAAGCCATCGCGGGCAGCTATGTTTTCAACAGCCCCTCGAAAAAGCTCACCGCATTGGCCTCGAGCCCTTCCAGGTAGTAACCGCCCTCCTGCACCACCAGCGTAGGCAGGTTCAAGCCCGCCACCGCGCGACCGAGCTTACCGAATCCCGGCGTGGAGACCGACACCCTGGCCTGGGGATCCTTCTCGTGGATATCGAAGCCCAGCGCCAGCACCAGCGCATCCGGTTCGAACAGACGAATCGCCTGGCAGGCTTGTTCGAGACGCTCGAAGAACACCGCTTCGGGTGAGCCGTGGGGCATCGGCAGATTGAGGTTGTAACCCAGCCCCGCGCCGCGCCCGCGCTCGTCCTCGAAGCCGGTGACCGCCGGGTAGAAGTTGGTGGTGTCGCCATGGATCGAGATGTACATCACGTCATCGCGCTCGTAGAAGATCTCCTGCACGCCCTGGCCGTGATGCATGTCGGTGTCGAGCACGACGACGCGCGGATAGCGCGAGGTCAGATGCTGCGCCGCGATGGCGGCGTTGTTGAGAAAGCAGAAGCCCCCGGCGGAGTCGATGCCGGCGTGGTGCCCCGGTGGCCGCGACAGCGTATAGGCGAAGCGCTCGCCCGCCAGCAGCGTTTCGGCGCCGGCCGCCGCGCTCTGGGCCGCCCAGTAAGCCGCCTGCCAGGTATGCTCCCCCACCGGGGCGCTGCCATCCGCCAGATAGCGCGCGGTTTCGGCGAGAATCCCGCGCAGCGCATTGGGCGAGCGCACGAAGATGCTGGAGATCACCTCTTCGCCCCAATCTTCGCCCCCGTTCTCGCTGACATCGTGCCAGCGTCGATGGGCACTCTCGAGAAAGCGCAGGTAGGGCAGCGAGTGCACCGCGCGCAGCGGCGCGACGCCACGATCCGGAGGCGTCTGAATCTCGAGGCCGAGCCGTCTGGCCGCCGCCAGCAGGTGCTCGGCGCGGTCGCGAACTTCCTGGGGTTGGCGCATCTTGCCGCGGGAAAAATAGGTCTGCGGCTGGTGCAGCAACTGGTCGTCGTGGAAGAAGGTCTTCATCGATGTTGTCCTTGTCATACGCAGTCCACCTGATCCTCAATAGCCCGCGTGGCGATCCACGACGCTTGCCGGCAGCTGACCGTCATCCACCCGCGCCATCGCTTCGGCGACCTCTTGAGCCACCTGGTTCGGCGTCGAATCGCAGGCGTCGTGGGGCGTAATCACGATCCGCTGGTGATGCCAGAACGGGTGATCCTGCGGCAGCGGTTCGATCGCGAACACGTCCAGCGAGGCTGCCGAAAGCTGGCCGTTCTCCAGCGCCGCGAGCAGGTCGGCCTCGATGAGATGCTCGCCGCGACCGACATGGACCAGCGCCGCCCCCGAAGGCAGCCGCGAGAACAGTTCGGCATTCAGGATACCGCGGGTTTCAGCGGTCAGTGGCAGCAGATTGATCAGGATGGCGCTGCGCGCCGCGAGCTGTGCGAGACCGTCGGTGCCGCTGAATCCTTCGACGCCAGCCGGCAGATTGCGCCCGCTGCGGGAGTGGATCGCGACGTCATAATCCAGCGCCGTGAGCGCCCTCGCCACCGCGCCGCCCATCTTGCCCGCCCCCAGCAGGCCGATGCGGACATCGCTGGCATCGCGCTTGGGCAACCGCTGCCAGTGTCGCTGGCGCTGATTGGCCAGATAGTCGCCGAAGCGGCGGTGGTGCCACAGCACGTGCCAAGTCACGAAACCCGCCATCATCTGCGCCTGGGACTCGCCGGCAATGCGCATCAGCGGCACGTCACTCGGCAAGCTGGGGCTCGCCAGGATGCCGTTGACGCCGGCCGCGATCGACGACACCAGGCGCAGGTTGGGATAGGGCCGAAAATCGTCGGCACCCGGGTCCCACGCCAGCGCCAGCGTCACCGCTTCTGGGTCGACGACCTCCTGCGGCAGCGCCAGACGGATATGCGGCGCCGTGCGTTCGAAGGCAGCGATATAGTCGCGCATGATCTCCGGGGAGCCCAGCAGCACGCCTTGAATCGTCCGCGCCATGCTCAGCCCTCGAAGTCCGGCTGGATGCGCTTCAGCAGCCGCAGGTAGGCGTCCCACTCCGGATCGTGGTCGGTGACGCCGTGATCCGAATCCCACTGTTCATACTGCCGGGCGGTATGCTCGGCCAGCGCATCGTCCACGCGCCGAACCTTCATGCCGCTGCCCATCAGCGCCAGCTGTGCCTGGCAGCTGCGCTCCAGATTGTGCATCCGCTTGAACGCCTCCCCCACGGTACGCCCGCACACCAGCATGCCGTGGTTGCGCAGCACCATGATCGGCTTGTCGCCGAGATCGGCCACCAGCCGCTCGCGCTCGGCCAGATCCAGCGCGATGCCCTCGTAGTCGTGGTAGGCGGTGCGGCCATGGAACTCCATCGACCACTGGTTCAGCGGCAGCAGCCCCTCTTCGAGACAGGAGACCGCCACCCCGGCCACCGAGTGCGTATGCAGCACGCAGTGCACGTCCGGTCGTGCCTCGTGGATCGCGCTGTGGATGGTGAAGCCGGCCTTGTTGACCCCCGCGCCCTCTGGATCGTCGATCACGTTGCCTTCGAGATCGATGGTGACCAGATTGGCCGCGGTCACCTCCTCGAAGCGATAGCCGTAGGGGTTGATCAGGAAGTGCTCCTTGCCGGCCTCGGCCCGCGCGGAGATATGCGTATAGATGCTGTCGTCGAGCCCGAAGTGGGCGATCAGCCGGTAGGCGGCCGCCAGATCCCGGCGCGCTGCCTGCCGGGCCGTGTCATGAGGCGCATCGGTCACCATGTTCATCGTCGATCTCCTGGTTGGCGCTGGATCATCGTTGTGCTTGTGGGAGGGTCGCCGGCCGCCGTTACCATGACGGAAGCGGTGAGAGATAACCTATCAGGCAACTTTCAAACTGTCGAC
>NZ_CEXLVS010000223.1:0-6772 GCF_982684285.1 Salinicola sp.
CCTCCTCGGGGATCCAGTTGCCGGTCGTCTTCCAGCCCTTGAGGTCCTTGCCGTTGTAGAGCGAGCGCCAACCGCTCTGCTCATCGCGCACCTCTCGCAGGCGGATGTTCCTCCAGCTGACCTCGAAGGGGCCCGCGCCGCGGCCGACGCCAAGCGGCTCGGTTTCGACACGGTGGAAATTCACGCCGCCCACGGCTATCTGATCGATCAGTTCTTCTGGGCGGCCACCAATCGGCGCAGCGATCGCTACGGCGGCACTACCCTTGAGGAGCGTTCCCGCTTCGCCGCGGAAGTCGTCAAGAGCGTGCGCGCTGCCGTCGGCCCCGATCTGCCGATCATCCTGCGCGTGAGTCAGTGGAAACAGCAGGACTTCGACGTACGTCTGGCCAACACGCCGGATGAGATGACCGACTGGCTCGCCCCGCTCGTGGAAGCCGGTGCGGATATCCTGCACTGCTCGCAGCGACGGTTCTGGGAGCCGGAGTATCCGGAAATCGACGGCCCCGATGGCCTGAATTTTGCCGGCTGGGCCAAGAAACTCACGGGGGCGCCCACCATCAGTGTCGGTTCGGTCGGCCTGTCCGGTGATTTCATGGGCGCCTTCAGCGGCGAGAGCTCGAGCCCGGCCAGCCTGGACAAGCTCGTGGCCCGGATGGAGCGCGACGAATTCGATCTGATCGCTGTCGGTCGCGCGTTGCTGAGCGATCCGGCGTGGGTGACGAAGGTCCATGCTCGCGATGAGGAGTCGATGAGCGATTTCACCAAGGAGGCGTTGGCCGAACTGTACTGATTCGGCATTCGATCTCCGCAACGGGCTCGGACCACCACAGGGTGGTCCAGCAGCCGGTCGGCGCTCGAGGTCGTGGCATTTCGATCCGACCCCGAAAGCTCTCGAGCCGACGGGGTCTCCCCTCGAAGGATCGGCTTCAGGCTTGTCGGCGCCGATCCGCGATGACACGCCGGCCACGCACGCAGTCGGCTTCGTGCGGCTCGTCGACCCACGGTTCGGCGATGCCCTGTTCGACCCATTCGGCCACCGCCGGATGCGCCAGCAGGCGCTCGGCGTAGGCCATGGCCGCCGCCCCGAGTTCGATGCCGTAACCGCGGATGCGCACCGCGACCGGGGCGAACATGGCGTCCACGGCGGTGAAGGCGTCGCCCGCGAGCCATGGGCCGCCGAAAGTCTCCAGCCCTTCCTGCCATAGCGTATCGAGTCGCTTCAGATCCCTCTCCAGCGCCTCGCTCGGCGTGCCCAGGTCGATGCTCAGCGCGCAGTTCATCGAACACTCGTCGCGCAGGGCGGCAAAGCCGGAATGCATCTCGGCGCTGGCGCAGCGGGCCCAGGCTCGGGCGGCGCGATCGGTGGGCCATGCGCTCGGGTGGGCCTCGGCCAGGTACTCCGCGATCGCCAGTGACTCCCATACCACCTGGTCGTCGTCGTGCAGGCAGGGGACCTTGGCGGTGGGCGAGAAGCGCGTGAACGCTTGCTGCTGGCCGGCGCCTTCGAACGGCGTCAGCACCTCCTCGAACGGGATCTGCAGGGCCCGCAGCAGCACCCAGGGTCGCATCGACCAGGATGAGTAGTTCTTGTTGGCGATGAAGAGTCGATAAGCCATGGCAGTCTCCGGAAAAGGGGGGCAACCGAGTATGCAAGGATCGACGACCGACGAAAAGCCGTCATGACGTCATCGAATAACGACAGTGCGTTTTAGCCTTTTTGATTCTCGGCGGTTGCCCTAACACTAATGGGTTATCCGATTCCGGTCCGCGCGCTCTGCCGGCGGTTCCGGTCATTTCGTCAACGAGAGGATAGGCGTGGCGCCCATGACACTGACCGATACCAACAGCCCGCTGAACGCCGACCAGGCCAGGCGCGTGCAGCAGGCGCTGGCGGATCTGAACGACGCGCAGCGGCAGTGGTTGAGTGGCTATCTGGCGGGGCGCGGTGCCCAGTCGGCCGGGGAGTCGCCGACGGGCGACTCGTCGCCAGCGCCGGCCGCCGCCACGGCGCTGACCGTGCTCTATGGCAGCCAGACCGGCAATGCCGAGGGGGTGGCCGAGCTGGCCGCCGAGCGCGCTCGCGCCAAGGGATTCGAGGTAACCCTCACCAGCATGGCGGACGCCGGAAAGAAGACGCTGAAGGCCGTCGAACGGCTGCTGGTCGTGGTCAGTACCCAGGGCGACGGCGATCCGCCCGATCCGGCGCTCGAATTTCACGAACTGGTGATGGGGCGCAAGGCGCCGAAACTGACGGGGACTCGCTATGCCGTGCTGGGGCTGGGCGATGCCAGCTACGAGCACTTCTGCCAGACCGGCAAGGAGTTTGACGCGCGCCTGGCCGAACTGGGTGGCGAACGGCTCAGGGAGCGCGCCGATTGCGATGTCGATTACGAGGAGCGTGCCGAGGCCTGGATCGACGAGGTGCTCGCGTCGCTGGCCGGCGATCTCGCCACGCCGCCGCCGGCTGAGGCCGCCGAGACCGACGCGGCGCAAGGCGCCCAACCGTCGTACTCGAAGAAACATCCGTTCATGGCCGAGGTGTTGACCCGTCAACCGCTCAATGGGCGCGGCTCCGACAAGCAGACCTTGCATCTCGAACTGTCGCTGGAGGATTCCGGGCTGGAGTATCTGCCGGGCGACGCCGTCGGGGTGGTGCCGCAGAACGACCCCGCCCATGTCGACGAGCTGATCGCGATGCTCAAGCTCGACGCCGAATCCCCACTGGATGAGGGCCGGGTACTGCGCGACGCGCTGCTGGCGGATTTCGAGGTGACCACGCTGACGCGCCCGTTTCTCAAGCAGTGGGCGGAGTGGTCCCAGGCGCCGGAGCTGCAGCGCCTGCTGGGTGAAGAGGCCCGCGATGAACTGCGTGACTGGCTCCACGGGCGCCAGATCATCGACGTGATCGAACAGTTCCCGGTCGACGGGATCGATGCCGCCCAGTTTTCGGCGGCGCTGCGCAAGCTGCCGCCGCGTCTCTACTCCATCGCCTCGAGCCAGGCGGCGGCCGCGGACGAGGTGCATCTCACCGTGGCCGTGGTGCGCTACGAAACCCACGGCCGGGCTCGTAACGGCGTGACCACGAGCTATCTGGCCGACCGGATCGAACCCGGCGACCGGGTGCCGATCTATATCGACCGCAACAAGCAGCTCAAGCTGCCCGACGATGACGAGGCGCCGCTGATCATGATCGGTCCCGGCACCGGCGTCGCGCCGTTCCGCGCCTTCCTGCAGGAGCGCGAGGAGCGCGGCGCTGGCGGCGACAACTGGCTGTTCTTCGGCGATCGGCACTTCCGCAGCGATTTCCTCTATCAGGCGGAGTGGCTCAAGTGGCGACAGCAGGGGCTGCTGACGCGCCTCGATGTCGCTTTCTCTCGCGATCAGGCCGACAAGGTCTACGTTCAGGACAGGATGCGCGAGCAGGCCGAGAGGCTCTATGCCTGGCTGGAAGCCGGCGCCTACGTCTACGTCTGTGGCGATGCCGAGTTCATGGCGCCGGACGTGCACCAGGCACTGCGCGACATCATCCGCGAGCAGGGCGGGCACGGCGAAGCCGGCGCCGACGACTATCTGCGTCAGTTGCAGCAGGAGAAGCGTTATCAGCGCGACATCTATTAGGAGTCGACATGGACATCATCGCCAAACTGCGTGACATCCCACTCGATGAGCTGCATCCCAACGAGCGGCTCAAGGTGGAGAGCGACTATCTGCGCGGCACGCTGGAAGAGAGCCTGGCCGATCGCGCCACCGGCGCCGTCGCCGAGAACGATACTCAACTGACCAAGTTTCACGGCTTCTACCAGCAGGACGACCGCGACCTGCGCGACGAGCGCCGACACCAGAAACTCGAACCGCTCTACAGTTTCATGGTGCGGTTGCGGCTGCCCGGGGGGCTGGTCACGCCGGCGCAGTGGCAGACGCTCGACGACGTGGCCTCACGCTACGCCAACGGCACGCTGCGCATCACCACGCGGCAGACCTTCCAGTATCACGGCGTGCTCAAGGAGAACCTGCGCCCGCACCTGCAGACCATCCATCAGGCCATGGTGGATACCATCGCCGCCTGTGGCGACGTCAACCGCAACGTGATCTGCACTGCCAATCCGCATCGCTCCGCCGTTCATCGGCAGGTCTACGAGTTGAGTCACCGGATCAGCGCTCGCCTGCTGCCTCGCACCCGGGCCTATCACGAGATATTCCTGGGTGAGGAGCGCGTCGCCGGCGGCGCCGAGGAACGCGCGGACGCGACGGCGGAGGGGGCTTCGCCGGCGCTCGATCCCAACGAGCCGCTCTACACCCGCCATTACCTGCCGCGTAAGTTCAAGGTGGCGCTGGCGATTCCGCCGGAGAACGATGTCGACCTGTTCGCCCACGACGTCGGCTTCATTGCCGATGTGGTGGAGGGCGAACTGCGGGGCTTCACCGTCTGCATCGGCGGCGGCATGGGTATGACCCACGGCGAGCCGACGACCTTTCCGCGGCTCTCCGACCCCATCGGATACTGCTCGCCGGAAGCCGCGCCCGCCGTGGCGGAAGCGATCATGCTGGTGCAGCGCGACAACGGCAATCGCCGCGACCGCAAGCAGGCACGACTGAAATATACCGTCGAGGAGATGGGGCTCGAGGCGTTCAAGACCGAGGTCGAAGGGCACCTCGGCGAAGCGCTGGCACCGGCGCGCGATTATCACTTCGACAACAACGGCGATCGGCTGGGCTGGGTCCAGGGCGACGACGGCCAATGGCACTACGGCCTGTTCGTCCAGAACGGACGCATCGCCGACTTCCCCGACGGCCCGCAGCTACGCACCGGATTGCGCGAGATCGCCGAGCAGCATGACGGCGACCTGGTGCTCACCACCAACCAGAACGTGATCATCACCCAGGTCGACGAGTCCCGCCGTGAAGCCATCGATGCGCTGCTGGATCGTCATCGGCTGGTGGCGGAGACCTCGCCGCTGCGACGTAACGCCATGGCCTGCGTGGCATTCCCGACCTGCGGGCTGGCAATGGCGGAGAGCGAGCGCTACCTGCCGTCATTGATCGACAAGCTCGAGGAGGTGATGAGCGAGGCGGGGCTGGCCGACGATGCGATCATCGTGCGTATGACCGGATGCCCCAACGGCTGCGCACGCCCCTATCTCGCCGAGATCGGCTTCGTCGGCAAGGCGCCGGGGCGTTACAACCTCTATCTCGGCGGCGGCTTCAGCGGCCAACGCCTCAACAAGCTCTACCGCGAGAACATCGATGAAGCGACCATCCTCGAGGCGCTGACGCCGCTGGTCCAGCGCTACTCCGTCGAGCGCGAGGCGGGCGAACCGTTTGGCGACTTCGTGATTCGCATCGGCGTGATCAAGGAGACCACCGCCGGACGCGAGTTTCACCAGGCTTGAACGGTCGCCGTTCGAGAGAGATCAGCCCCGGTTTGGCACCGGGCGTTGTGCCGGGCCGCCATAGGGCCACAGCCAGCCCTTGGGCATCGGGCCCTTGTTGCGCCCGCCCTGGCACTGCTGCTCCCAGGCGTGGGCGAGGATGCCCACCGAGCGCGACAGGCAGAACAGGCCGCGGGCCAGCGGGGCGGGAAAGCCCAGCTCGGCGTAGATGACGGCGGTGGCGCCGTCGATGTTGAGCGGAATCGGTTTGTCCTTCATGGCGATGAGCTGGCGTTCGACCTCGCGGGCGATGGAGACGAAGTTGCCATCCACCTCGCCGCGAGCGGCGGCTTCCTCCACCAGCTGCAGCAGTCGCGGCCCGCGGGGGTCGACCGAGTGGAAGCGGTGGCCGAAGCCGGGAATGATCTTGGTCCGCTCGCGCTGCCAGGTGGCGATGCCTTCCTGGACCGCGATCTCCAGAGGGTGCCCGCCGATCTGGTACTCGAGGATCGACTGGTACAGCTCGACGGCCTGTTCGCCGGCGCCACCATGGACGTCATCGAGCACGTTGACCGCGGAAGCCATGGCGTTGTTGAGGCTGCTGCCGCAGGTCACGGCCATCCGGGCGATGGCGATGCTCGGCGCCTGCGGGCCGTGGTCGACGGCGCTCATCAGTGCCGTTTCCAGCAGCGCCGACTGCGCTCGGGTGGGCAGCTCACCGCGAGTCATCAGCCAGACCATGTCGGTAAAGCCGACGTTGCCGATCAACTCCTCGATGGGGTAGCCGCGATAGCGGATCTCTCCGGGGCGCATGTCGATGATGTCGGTCTTCCACCACTGCCGGGCCTGGTATTCGGGGGTGAGGGTATCGGTCATGAGATGTCTCCTGTCTATTCGTCGTTGGCGGCGCGGGTGGGCAGCAGGATGTCGTTGTCCTGGCCGAGGCGGGGCGGTGGCGAGGCGACGCGGGGCGCCTCGCCGTCGAAACGGTAACCACCGCTGACCACTTCCAGCGGCCGGCCGATCGTGTCGTTGCCGAACCGCTCGATCAGCCCGCGATCGCGAACCTGTGGGTGCGCCAAGGCTTCGGCGACGCTGTAGACGGGGCCGGCGGGCACGCCGGCCTCGACCAGCCGCGGCCACCAGTACTCGGTCGTTTCCCGTTTCAGCGCCGCCTCGATGCAGTCGCTCAACGCCTGACGGTTCTCCAGGCGCGCCTGGCGCTGGGCGAAGCGGGCGTCGGTGAGCCATTCCGGGCGTTCGAGCAGGTGGCAGATCGCCTCGAACTGCTCCTGCTTGTTGGCGGCGATGTTGATCAAGCCATCGGCGGTGGCGAAGGTGCCCGAGGGGCTGGCGGTGACGTTGTCGTTGCCCATCGGCTGGGGCGGCTTGTCGGCGACCAG
>NZ_CEXLVS010000224.1:0-6765 GCF_982684285.1 Salinicola sp.
AACAAGAACATGGGGGAGACCACGGAGGATCGCCTGGCGGCGGCGCGGCGGCTGCTGATCACCGTGGCCACCTCTCCCGCCATGGCGCTGGCCAGCGCCAAGACGTATGAACTGTTCCAGGACACTCTCAACAAGCCCGGCATGGCGACACGGCTCGGTCTCGAGAACAACGATCAACTCCGCCAGGCCTACACCGAAATCTTCCCGGATTCGACAAAAGACGTCGCCGTGCCAGATACCGCGGATAATGGGTTGGGTTCCGTGGAAAACCAACGTCGGGCAATTTCCGCGACGCCCCCGCAGTTGGGAGAGTTCGATTTTCCACCGAACTGGGCCGAGGGCGTTTTACAATCACTCGATGAAATTGGCGACGGCGTGGATTTCGTAACGCCCGATGGCGACGGTATCCGCCTCGAGGACGCGATGAGCGAGCCCAATGAGCGCATCGCCAATGCAGGGGAAACCAGTGGCCAACAGCTAACTGACGATATCAACAACATGAATACTGATGAACGCCGTCGCACCATGAACATGGTCGACGACCGCATCAGCAACACTGGGCTCGATCCGAGCAAGATGGACTCCTCCAGCAAACTCAGGATCGTGGGTACGGTGATGGGGACGGTCGGCGGCATCGCCGACGGTGCCGGCGGTATCCTGGACATCGCTCTCGGCGCCATGTCGATCGACCGGTTGCGCGACAACCCCGATGCCCTTCCCAGCGAATACGCCGCGGCCTCGATGCAGTTACTCGGTGGCGTGGGCATCGCCGGCATGGCAGGCACCCAGCTGGCCAGCATGATCGCGGGGCCGGCCACGGCCTCGGCGCTGGGCGTGGCCTCGGGCGTGCTGGGGATCGCCGGCGTCGGCTTCGGCGCCATCGCCGCCATCGTCACCGGCGTCATCGCCAAGCAGAAACAGGATCAAAAGAAAGAGGAAGTCAAGGACGACTTCCGCACCTGGGGCGGGCTCGGCGTCACCGAGGACGACTGGGGCGACAAGCTCAACTACGTGCTCCACGCCCGTTACGAATACAACTACTATCACGGCTCCAGCCGCTACGACGACCTCTACCCCGAAGACAAGCCCATGTGGGAAGCCAGGCCGGAGCAGTACGAGGACTTCACCGAATACGTCGAAAAACACGACAATATTTCCGACGACTGGTTCGATGACTGGGACGACGACCACGACACCGGCATCGGCGAAGGCACGCCGGATCCTTCGGGCCTGCCTCGCTTCGGCGACGACGGGGACCCCGGCACGGCCGGTAACTTCAAGAGAGACGTCGATCGCCTCGACGTGGGCTCGATCGAGCTGGCCGACGATGGCCGCGTCATCTTCGTCAAGGATGGGGTCAAACAGGTCATCGATCCGCTGATTGGCGAAAAAGCCGACGAGAGTGACCGCAAGGAGATCATCGAATACCTCACCGATCTTCATGAAATCACCCACCCCGACGGGAAGCGCGATCAGAAAATCATCGATCGAATTACCCGA
This sequence comes from Salinicola sp., assembly GCF_982684285.1. Taxonomy (NCBI): domain Bacteria; kingdom Pseudomonadati; phylum Pseudomonadota; class Gammaproteobacteria; order Oceanospirillales; family Halomonadaceae; genus Salinicola; species Salinicola sp. The sequence continues at coordinate 1,501 of NZ_CEXLVS010000224.1, forward strand.
CTTCACGACGAATCCGACCGTTACAACGATATCGACGACCTGAAACGGGCACTCGACGATTCTCAGCCGTTCCTGCTGGGCAAGGATGGAAAACACAAGGCGGGTACGTTCGACGACTTCCAGAAGGATATCGATCGTGTCGAGATCGACTCCATCGAGCTCGACTCCACCGATAGCAGCAAGATCAGCTTCATCAAGGATGGCGTCCGGTGGCAGCTCGACACCGATAACCGCGGAAGCCTGTCGAAAAGCGACGCCAACGATATCTTCGACTACCTGAAGAACCTCTACACCATGGCCCACCCGGATGGCGAACTGGACCAGGAACTGGCGGACGAGATAGACGAGCTGTTGGGAGGTTCTGACGACTACAACGACCTCGACGACCTGCGCGACGAACTCGATCTCGGCACCGATCCCAGCGGACTACCGGTCTTCGGTGATGGAGGATCCCCTGGAAACTATGGCAACTTCAAGAGAGACATCGACCGCGTCGACATCGGCTCGATCGAACTGATGGACGATGGACGCGTCATCTTCGTCAAGGACGGTGTGAAACAGATCATCAACACCTCGGAAGGAGATGATGACTCCGATCGGGGCACGCGGGAAAAGATCATCCGTTACCTGACGGACCTTCATGACATCGCCAGTCCCGATGGCACGCTGGACCAGGATCGCGTCGATGAAATGAATGATGTCTTCGCCAAGACCGACAGATACAACGATACCGACGCCATCAGGCAGTATCTCGACGCCGACGCCCCCGCTGCCTGGGATCAGAACCCGGGAACGGTCAAGATATTCGGCAACAAGGGCAAGCCAGGTGATTTCGGCGAGTTCAAGAAGGATATCGATACCGTCGACGTCGCCTCCATCAGGCTGAGATCGGATGGCGAGATCTATTTCAAACGCTCCGGAGAGTGGTACGTCCTGACGCCCAACGCCAATAGCAAGATCGAAGGTGAGTTCGATAAGTTCGTGGACTATCTGACCGAACTTCACGATATCACCCATCCGGATGGCGTCCTGGACAAGCGGCTCGCGGCCAGGATCGATGAGCTACTGGGCAGCAGCGACGACTACAACGATCTGGATGACTTGAAGGCGTTTCTGAACGTCGATTGAGTCCTGTCTGCCCGTTTCCCATTCGCCGAGACCGACCGGCGGATGGGAGACATCGGTCTCGACCGCAACTGCCCCTCTCTGCTCTGGCAGCGGTCGCCTCCTCTCTCCTGACCTTACGGCGCAAAAAATAGGCCGAAAAATGTCAGCCCCGCCAGACACCTATAAACATATAGACCAAAACGCAATTTCTTAATTAAAGTTCATTTTTGCCACGCCGATAGAGAGGGCCGGATCCAGCAATGACTGGATATCCGGCCGTCCAGATCTATTCGATGAGCGTGAGCGCTTCCTCGTATCGACCATGGAGACGGCACTACCCATACCGTCATGCCGCTCAGCGGCCGATACCAGAGGATTTTCACCATCAAACGCTCGATACCGACCCGCTCGATCCTGTTTACGGCCGCCGCGCTGGCCGCCGTGGCACTCACCGGCTGCGCGAACACCCGGGGCCCGGGCCTGGGCTCGGCGCTGGATGCTTCCACCACCGCCTACGCCCTGGATCACGGCTACGAAGAAGCGAATCCGCTGTTGTCACCCATCGGCGATCCGTACCTGTCGGCGCTGGCAGTCATCGGGGTGAAACAAGGCATCAAGTACTCACTGCACGAGTACGCTGGCGTGAACGAGGATTGCGCTCACTATGGCGTGGAGACAGCGGCCATGGGCGCAGGTGGCTGGAACCTGGCCGTGCTGGCGGGTGCCGCCACCGGGCCCGGCCTGATCGTCGGCGTGCTGTTCGGGGCCGGCTACTGGCTGTGGACCGATGGCGAGGAGGCATGCCGGTAACGCCGGGACCTGACGGCAGGCCGGACGCCGAGGCGACGAACCCGCGCTATCGGGCGGCGCCTCCCTCATCGCTCCCCTCGTCCCCCGAGGCGTGCCCGCGGGCGATATCGCGATGGCTGATCACGACCACGTCCCTGGGCCACCACTCGGGATACTCGTCACGGATGAACGCCAGCAGTTTCTCCCGGACGCTCACCTCGGCGGCCCACCCCGATAGCGGGTCGATCGTCATCAGATAGCAGGTCACGGTCTGCGCCGGGCCGGTCTGGTCGGTCACGCAGCACAGCAGCTTGTGGTGCTCGATGACGTTCTCCTCCGCCTTGGCGAACTCGAGGAACTTCTCGCGCAGGATCGGGATATCGGCGCTGAGGTGCAGCGTCAGCACGAGGCTGCGGTACTCCTTCGTGCTCTTGGAGGAGAGGTTTTCAAAAGCCTTGGACGCGAAGTAGGTCACCGGCACGATCAGGCGCCGCTCGTTCCAGAGTCGCAGCCTGATATGCGTGTAGAAGATCCCCTCGACATAGGCCCACTGGCCTTCGAACATCACCAGGTCACCGACCCGTATCGGCTTGGCCAGCGACAGCTGAAACGACGACAGGATGTTGCCGAGTACGGCCTGCCCCGCCACGCCCACCAGCACCGCCAGCACGCTGGCAGAAGCCAGAATCGACAGTCCCAGGGTTTCGAAGAGCTGAACCTGCCCCAGCACATAGATCGACACCGCCGTCACAAGGACGAGGATGATGATGCGCCGCACCGCGTAGAGCGTCGTCAGCAGCTTGCGGTCGTCCTGGGGCTTGGAATCGTCGATCTGCCCCGCGAGGCGACGCGTCATCTTCAGCATCATGGTATCGACGAGCCGCAGCCCGACGGCCCCGGTTCCCCAGGCCAGGATAGCGATCAGCACCACGCGCAGGGTGGTCGTCGCGACCGCCGAGAAGGAGACGACGTAATCGAGCAGCGCCTGGGTCAGCAACGACATCACGATGAGCGCCACCGGGCCGCGAATCTGCTTGGCGAAGATGCTCGGTGCCCCGGAGGGCAACCAGCGCGTCATCACCTCGATCAACCGGTAGACCCCCTTGCCGACCAGGGCAACCGCCAGCAGCACCAGCGGGATCGCGATCCACTCCCAGATCCTGAGCAACCCGAAGGAGCCCTTCAGGCTTTCGGGAATGTGTCGCTCGAACGCCGTAGGGCCGTACTCTCGATAGAGCGCGGGGATCGCCGCCACGCTCTCCGGCATGATCAGCCAGACCGGTTCCTCGTTATCCAGCTGATAGCGACCCAGCCGGATGTCGTAGGTGTCACCATCGGCCTCGAGCGAGGCCAGCTCGATATCGCGACGTGGCTCCCCGGCATGGGGACTCTCGCCCGTGGGATCCTCGATGGCGGCATCCTGACGCCCGGAGAGATTGGAGATACGGATCGACTTGCCACGCTGGAATATGGCGGCGAGCTGTCGGGCCAGTTCTGCACCCCGCTCACGCTGTTCCGCCGGGGACAGATCGGCAAGATTGAGGATATGGGCCGCCGCCTCGAAATCGCCCCGGTCGGTCAGGTCCCGGAAGGTGCGCATCGACTCCCGGGGCGTTCTGAGGTTGACGGAACCCGTGGCCTTGCCCAGGCCACTGTTCAGCGAATCGATGGCGTACCACTCCCGCTCACCACCACCTTCCTGGGTCTGTGCCAGGCACAGGCTGGAGACCAGCAACATCGATGCCGCCAACAACCACCGCCGCCATGCGCCCATGCGTTTCATCCCTGAGTCACCGCTTTCCTGAGTCGTTGGCAGGATCATCCCGCCTTCCATGATCCGCGTCCATCACGTGAGTCAATCCCGCGTGCAGGATCGCCAAGAGATTCCACCGCGGCTCTGGTACTGGCAGAGGCGCGCCTTTCTATCGCGGCCTTGTCGATGACCGACCACACCTCCTGGATCTTCTCCTCGGCGAACCGGTAGAAGACGTTCTCATGAAACACGACCCGCCGACCGTCGACCCGCAGCCCCAGGAATTCGGCTTGTGGATGACAGTCGAAGCGCAGCCTGCTGCCAACGGTCGAAGCGTCGGATATCAGCCGTTCGATGGCAAAGTGCAGGTCGGGTATGTCGCGATAGTCGCCGGCCAGCATTTCGCGATACCCGCTGATGCCAATCGTCGAACCGTTGTGGATGACGGTATCGCTGACGAACTCGTCGAGACCCTCGAGGTCGCGGGCGTTCAGACACACGATGTAGGCTTCATAACGCGACTCGAGATCCATCTACCCCTCCCCGCCTGATCGGCATGAAAAGGACTCACGCAACCCACCCAGAATCAGCGTTGCAAACGTATCCGCGGCTTCGGCTTCACCGCAATTGCCGCGAGCCATCGCGGCTGACAAGGCTTCACCGGCACCGATCAAACCGATGCAGCGCCGCTCCAGCTCGGCCTGCTTCAGGTCGGTGTGCGGTTTCAGCACGGCGGCGAACAGCTGCACGTAACCATCGAGCAGCTCCTGATAGACCCTCTCTTTCTCCTCGCTCCCCGCCAGCGCCGCACCGATCGCGTGCCATTCGCCAGTGGTATCGGCGTAGCAGTGAATGTAGGCCGAGGCGAGAGCGGCGACGGTCTCCTCGATGCTGCGCTCGCCGGTGGTCAGTGCGGCCTGGAGCGCCGCTGCCTGTGCCTGGTCGATCGACTTGTAGAGTTCGATGAGTAACTTCGAACGCGTACCGAAATGGTCGTAGGCGACCGGCTTCGAGATCCCGGCGCGAGTCGCCAGGTGCCCCAGCGTCAACCGATCGGCACCCTCATCACGAACGATCGTCAACGCCACATCCAGCAGTTGCTGCCGCCGCTGGGCGCGGGAAAGCCGGCGAGACACCGGCTTTGCCGCCTCTTCCCGGGGGTTTCCCTTCTCTTTCTCGCGTGCCAATCGATCGCTCCTCATTGATAACCTACCAAAAGTAGCTTACCGTTATCAAAACCTACCATTGGTAGGTTTTATCACGTTCCCAGGAGACGTCACAATGACATCCGATCCCATTCTGCTCATTGGCGGTGCCGGCGTCGTCGGCCGCCAGACGGCGAAGCATGTGCGCCACGCTTATCCCGACGTACCGCTACTGATCGGCGGCCGCGATCTCGACAAGGCGCAGCGTACGGCCCGGGAGATCGGCCATGCCGAAGCGGTGACGGTCGACCTCAGCGCAGCCGACCTGGGCCTTGGCAAGCGACCGATCAGCGCGGTGGCGATCTATTTCACGGACACGAGTACCGCCGCGCTCGCCTTTGCCCTGGCCCGCAAGGTCCCCTATATCAGCATCTCGCCCGCCCTGTATGAGACCGGCCCGGAAATCGCCGC
>NZ_CEXLVS010000225.1:0-6762 GCF_982684285.1 Salinicola sp.
GAGTTGCGTTCCACCGGATGGGGTTACTACTTCGGCGTTGGCTGGCAGTTCTGACGCTGCTGGAGTGGATTCGTCGACGAGGAGCCCGCGGGCTCCTCGCTGCGTTACGGGGTAACATCGATGACCGGCGGTGATACCGTGCCAGCTGGTGAGTGTCCAAGGAAGAGACATGGCGCGTGAAACGATGTCGCAACACCCTGATCGGGAAGATAATGTCGGGAGAATGTCATGAATGGCCGCAGCGCCGTGAGGCTCGAGAGACTCCGTGAAGCGATCCGGCGCAACGGCGCGCTTCCGCTGGCCGATGCGGCGACGCTGTGCGACGTCTCCGAGATGACGGTGAGGCGGGACATCGCCGCCAGTAACGGTGCCATCATCTCCTTTGGTGGCCACCTGGTCATGGCCGACAACCCTCAGTTTGCCGCCGCCTATAATCTCGATGCACAGAGAGATCGCTATGCGAAGGCCAAGCAACGTCTCTGCGAGGCGGTCGTGTCGATGATCGAGGAGGGTGATACCGTCTTCGTCGATTGTGGCACGACGTTGATGCCGTTCTGCGCGTTGCTGCCGCGGGAGATGAACGTGACCATCGTGACCTATGCCCTCAACGTCGCCAACGCGTTCAGCCAGCGCGACATGCCCAACATGCGCCTGGTGGTGCTGGGCGGGCTCTACTACGCCGCTTCCGACTCCTTCGGCGGGCAGGACGTCACCACGGCGATTCGCCGCCTGGGTATCAACAAGGCGCTGATCTCCGCTGCCGGGGTCCATGCCGAAAAGGGAGCAAGCTGTTTCCACTTCCATGAAGTGGCACCCAAGCAGGCCGCCATCGAACACGCGGAACGCAGGATCCTGATCGCCGACGAGAGCAAGCTCGATGTGATGCGAGCGGCGTTCTTCGCCGAACTGCCGGACTTCGACACCCTGTTGACCAGCGGCGATCCCGGGCGGACCTGGCGCGGCCGGATGACCGAAGAGGCCGCCTCGAAGATCCAGGTGGTTTGATGCGCCCTACGACAAGCAGGGTTTTTTGACCGATTTATCCGACTTTTTGCAGGAGGATTTCGCTTCGACCTGAAGGTAGGATGGCTAGACTTCCTTCTTTTCGCACAGGTGACCGGATCGATGTCTTCCTCCTCATCCTCTCTTCAGAGTCCAACCGTACCGCTTCGTACGCCCGCTGATGCCCATTACTATCCCGCTTCGATCGTCGGCTTCGATGCCGCCGATGCGGGCCGCTACGCCTTGCGTTCCCCCGCCACCGGGGAGGTGATCGCAGAGGTCGCCGACTGCGGCGTGGCGCAGGCGAAGCTGGCCGCCGACAACGCCCAGCGCGGCTTCGAGGCGTGGCGCAAGACCACCGCCTTCGAACGGGCGGCTCTGCTCAAGGCGTGGCACCGGGCGATGATGGAGGCCAAGGAAATCCTCGCCGTCACCATGTCCCGGGAGATGGGCAAGCCGATCCGCGAGGCGCGGGGGGAAGTCGACTATGCCGCCAGCTTCCTGGAGTGGTACGCGGAGCAGGCCAAGCGTATCGATGGCGACATTCTGCCCAGCCAGCATCCTGACAAGCGGCTTGCCGTGCTGCGTCAGCCGGTCGGCCCGGTGCTCGCGATCACGCCATGGAACTTCCCGGCCGCCATGATTACCCGCAAGGTGGCACCGGGGCTGGCGGCAGGCTGCTCGGTGATCGTCAAGCCGGCGGAGCAGACGCCGGTCACGGCGCTGCTGCTGGCCCAGCTCTGGCAGCAGGCCGGCGGGCCGGCGGAGGTGTTCCAGGTGATCACCGCCGAGCGACCCGCGGCGGTCAGCGACGTGCTGATGGAAGATCGACGCATCCGCAAGGTGACCTTCACCGGCAGCACCCCGGTCGGCAAGCATCTCTACGCCAAGTCCGCCGCCACCATGAAGCGCATGTCGCTGGAGCTGGGCGGGCACGCGCCGTTCCTGGTCTTCGACGACGCCGACATCGAGGCCGCGGTGGCCGAGGTGATGGCGAGCAAGTTCCGCAACGGCGGCCAGACCTGCGTCTGCGCCAATCGTATCTACGTTCAGCGTGGCATTCTCGATGTCTTCTCCGAGCGTCTGACGGCTGCGGTCGACGAACTGCGCGTTGGACAGCCGGAAGACGAGACGACCCAGATCGGTCCGCTGGTCAGTCAGGCGGGGCGCGACAAGGCGCAGTCTCATATCGACGATGCCCTGGCCAAGGGGGCTCGTCGTCTGACGGCCGAGCGTGAGGTCGACGGGTTCTTCGTCGCGCCGACGGTGCTCGCGGACGTTTCCAACGACATGCAGATCATGCAGGAGGAGACCTTCGGTCCCGTCGCGCCGTTGATCGTATTCGACAGCGAGGAAGAGGCGATCGCCGCCGCCAACGCCACGCCTTTCGGCCTCGCCGCCTACCTGTGGACCCGCAATCTGGGTCGGGCGGCACGCGTTTCCGAAGCGCTGGACTACGGTATCGTCGGCGTCAACGATGGCGCGCCTTCCGTGCCCCAGGCGCCGTTCGGCGGCGTCAAGGACAGCGGCCTGGGTCGCGAGGGTGGCCGCTACGGCATCGATGAATATCTCGATACCAAGTTCGTCTCGACGCGGCTGGATGGCTGACCGCCGTGTCGGTTGACGAGGCCGGCATGGCGCGACCGCCGGTCGAACTCGACCTGGCCACGGCGCTGCGTGAGACCAATCTGCGCCACGCTCGCGTGGTGGCTGGCGAACGCTCGCTGGATCGACCGTTGCGCTGGGTGCACATGGTCGATCATCCCGATATCGTCGCCTGGGTTCGCGCGGGCCAACTGTTGCTGACCACCGGTTATCACTGGCCTGACGAGCCGTCCGCCGAGCGGGCACTGATCGAGGCGCTGGTGAAGAAGGAGCTGGCCGGCGTGGCGCTGGCGGTGCCCCGGTTTCTGACCGCCTTTCCGGAGACCAGCCGGCATGTTGCCGAATCGCTCGACTTCCCGCTGCTGGAGATCCCCTGGGACGTTCCGTTCAGCCAGATCACCGAGGAGGTGCACGCCTGGCTGATCGCCCGCCAGGGACAGTTGATCGCCCAGGCGGAGCGGATTCATCGCGACCTCACCCGGTCGGCGCTGACGGCGCGGAGCCTGGGCGATATCGCCACGGCATTGAGCCTGCTGCTCGAGCGGGACGTGCTCTTCACCGGTCTGGAGGGCGAATGGCTGGGAGGAAGCGCCGGGATCGAGGCGATGCGCCTGCCGACCTCGGCCATGCTGGCTGATGCCCAGTTCCTGACCGCGGTCTCGGCGCGCTCCCTGGGCGAGGAGGGCGGCGGCCGAATGCTGGCCTGCCCGGTGCGAATTCTGGAGGTGCCGGCCGCCACGCTGTGGATCGACGAGACGGCTTCTCCCGTCGGCGAGCTGGAGCGGCGCGCCGCCGAGCAGGCCGCCCTGATCTCTGCACTGCACCTGTCCCACCAGCGGGCGTTGCAGGCACAGGAGACCCGGCTCGGCTACGCCTTCGTCGACTCGTTGCTGGAGGGACGGTTCGAGCCCACTCCGGCCGCGCTGGAGCGCGCGTCGCTGCAGGGGTGGGATCCTCATACCGGCTACCATGTCTGTGCCATCCTGCTCAACGAGCCGGTGCCGCTGAGCCGGGACGGGCTGCTGCGTCGGGAGCGATGGGAGCGTCGCCTGAGGGAGCAGCTCGAGGCACAGGGCCTGCCGCCGCTGATCTCCGTCTCGCTCAACCAGCTGCTGTTCCTGGTTCGCACCGATATCTCGACGGCAATGCTCTGGCGCGAACTCAACGATGGCGCGGCGGCCATGGCGATCAGTCGCGAAGTGCGGGGGGCGACGGCCATTGCCGAGGGTGCCGGAGACGTGGCGCGCCTGCTGCCCTCCCTCAGGCCGGGAGAGCGCCGGGATTTCGAAGCCTTGCTGTTCGACCGGGTGCTGGAGGGCGATACCGAGGCTCGACGACTGTTCCTCGAGCGTATTTCCCGTGCCCTGGGGCAAGGCGCGCGACGGCAGAGCGCCATCGAGACGCTCTCGGCACTGGCGGACAGTGGCTTTCAGTTGGCGCGGGCCGCCCGCGCACTCGATATCCATATCAGCACGCTGCGTTACCGGATCGAGCGATTGGAGACGGCGCTGGGCATGCCCCTGAACGACGCCGACGCCAGACTGCAGCTCCAGGTCGCCATGCGCCTGCTCAATACGGATTCCGGCTGAACGCCGGCCGAATCATCGACATACGACGTTGGAAACGCATCTCGACACTACCAGAGGGCCCCCCATGCAATTGACGGATTTCACCACCCTGACCTTCGACGTCTACGGCACCCTGATCGACTGGGAGAGCGGCATGGTCGCCGGGCTGCAGCCACTGCTGCAGCGCACCGGGCAGAGCCTGAGTCGCGATCAGGTGCTCGAGGCGCACGCCCGGCATGAATCGACCCAGCAGCGTTACACGCCGCATCTGCAGTACCGGCTGCTGTTGGCGGTCGTCTACAAGCGCCTGGCGGAAGAGTGGGGCGTGGCGGTCAGCCACGACGAGTGCCTTGCCTATGGCGACTTCGTCAAGCAGTGGCCGGCTTTCGCCGACACGGCAGAGGCGCTCGGCTATCTCAAGCAGCACTACAAGCTGGTGGTGCTATCCAACGTCGACAACGATAGCTTCGCCTACAGCCAGCGCAAGCTTGGTGTCGAGTTCGATGCGGTCTACACGGCCGAGGACATCGGCTCCTACAAGCCGGCGGCGCGTAACTTCGACTATATGCTGGAAAAACTCGGTGAGCGCGGGATCGACAAGTCGGAAATCCTGCATACCGCCGAGAGCATGTTCCACGACCACCAGCCGGCCAACCGGTATGGATTGGCCAACTGCTGGATCTATCGTCGCCACGACAAGGAGGGCTTCGGCGCGACCATGAATCCAGGCGACATGCCGAGGGTCGACTTCCGCTTCAACAGCATGGCGGCGCTCGCCGAGGCGCATCGCGAGTTGGTTTGACCGACGCTAGCGAAGCGTCGACCACACCTGCGCTTCGCTGATTCCCAGCGCCTCGAACTCCGCCTGCCTTAGAGGCGCTTCGTCGAGCAGGAAGAATTCGTCGAGCTGTGGCGGTGCGACATCGGTCTCCGAGAGCATGGCGTGAACCTGACCACGGTGATGCGTCTGGTGGACGAAGAGGTGCGCCAGCACGCGATGTGCCGGTTCCAGCTGCCGGCGCTCGGCCCGTTGGAGCGTGACGTTTTCGGCCAGCGTCGAGGGGGTCAGCGCTTCGCAGACAGTGACCAGGCGCCGGTCCAGCGCTTCCTGGGCCGGCCACAGCGCATCGATGCTCGCGTGCGGGGTCTCGTCCTCGAACGCCCGCGGACCGAGCGTGCCCCCCTCGAGCGCGTCGATATAGTAGGCGTCGACGACCAGGATATGGTTGAGCGTGGCACGGATCGAGGGGAAGAAGCTGCTGCGCCTGGCCTGGAGTTCGGCCACCGGCAATGGGGCGCAGGCCTTCAGCAGACGATGGTTGGACCACAGATTGCAGTAGGCTTGATGGCGAAAGTGTTCGATCATGGCAGGAGTCCCTCACGCTTCTCTTCAGCATTGCAGGAATTGTCATGGAAATCCTACACGGTCTGATCGTCATCACCTTCGTGCATCTGCTGGCGGCCGCCTCGCCGGGGCCGGACTTCGTGCTGGTCACCCAGCAGACGCTCAACCACGGCAAGCGTATCGGCCTGCTGTGCAGCCTGGGCATCGCGCTGGGGCTGTCGATTCATATCGTCTATTCCGCTTTCGGGCTGGCGGCGGTGATCGCCAATTCCGCCGAAGCGTTGTGGGCGATCAAACTGCTGGGTGGCGCTTATCTTCTTTATCTCGGCATCAAGGGGTTGCGATCCCGACCCGCTTCCCTCGTGCCAGGCACCAACGATGCCAGGATCCCGCCGCCCCGTTCGGCGCTGCGCACCGTCGGCACGGGCTTTCTCTGCAACGCGCTCAATCCCAAGGCCCCCATCTACTTCGTCTCGCTGTTCACCATCGTGCTGTCGCCCGACATGCCGCTCTATCAGATCGCTATCTACGGCGCCTGGATCATGCTCATTCAACTGGGATGGTTTTCGGCAGTGGCCCTATTGCTCTCCACGCCGCCGATCCATCGCGCTTTCAAGCGCTTCAGCCACTGGATCGACCGGGTGCTGGGGCTGGCGATGGTGGCGTTGGGCATCAAGGTGCTGACGACGCGGGTGTGAGCCCGAGAATGCCGACAGACCACCGCGCTCTTGGATACTGCGTTAAAACCGAGCTGGTCATCGCTACTGGGGTTCGTCGGCATCCTCGCCGACGCTTTCTTCCATGGACCATTTTCGGCATCCTGAAACGCATCCACTCAATTGGCGAGGAGCGCTCGTGAAGACTTGGCTGCGTGAACTACCCAAGGTCGAACTGCATTTACATATCGAGGGTTCGCTGGAGCCGGAGCTGATGTTCTCGCTGGCGGCGCGCAATAACGTGGCGCTGCCCTACGACACGGTGGATGAGGTGCGCGCGGCCTACGATTTCAGCGATCTGCAGTCTTTTCTGAATCTTTACTACCAGGGCATGCGGGTGCTGCACACCGAGCAGGATTTCCATGACCTGGCGATGGCGTACTTCGAGCGCGCCCATGAAGAGGGCGTGGTGCATGTCGAGCTGTCGTTCGATCCCCAGGCGCATCTGAACCGCGGGGTCGAGCTGGCGGTCCCGTTCGAGGGATTGCGCCGCGCCATGCGAGACGCAGAGCGCCGCTGGGGCATG
>NZ_CEXLVS010000226.1:0-6734 GCF_982684285.1 Salinicola sp.
GGTAGAGCGCGCCCCAGCGGCGACAGAAATCGTCGAGGTTGCCGCTCTTGCGCTTCACGCGGCGCTGGCGTCGACGGTAAAAGACCTGGCCGAAGGCCTCGAGATCGCGACACAACGCCAGCCACGCGTGGGTCTCCTGGATCGCGATATCGGGATCGAAGGTGTCGCTCAGGATGAACACGTCGAAGTGCTGGCCATTGCCGCTCTGGCGCAACGACTCGATGGTCGCCCGCACACCGGCGAAGACCCGCGGAACGTCCTCGTTGCAGATGGGGACCAGCAGCGCGGTACGCGCGTCTTCCGGGATCGGTTCGTCACCGACTTCGGAGTCGATGGCATAGCGGTCGCGACCGCGAAGCAGCTGGAAGAAGCCCATCAGGGCAGTCCAGAAACCCGCGGACACCCAGGCGAACAGCAGCACGAACAGCGCCAGGATGGTGATCTCGAGCCACTGCTGGCCCTGTCCCGGCAAGACCGTCCGCATCTGGTTGGCGGCGATGAAGCTCTGGCCGAAAATCAGTACCAGCAGCACCCAGCGGCGCGCGCTCGCGATCATCTGCCAGCGCGGCGCCGGTTTGCTCTCCCGGTGCTTGCGACGAAACCCCCGGCCGGCCCAGTTCTTGAAGCGCTGCCCGAAGCGCACGAAGGGATTGGTCGACCACCCTTCGGGAGCCAGCGGCGTTCGCTTCAGCGGCGGCGCCGTCTTCAAGCGGGTGATGCCGCGCTCATCGGTATCGAGGATCTCCGGCGGCGCCAGCGGCGGCTCGGCATAGGCCAGGGCCAGGCGGCGACCCACCGAACTGGCAGCCGGATCGTCCTGATCGACCTCGCCACCGCCCAATGCGGCGTGCAGCGAAGCCATGTCATGGGTATCCAGGTCGCTGGCGAGCAGCTTGCGCCGCTCGTTCCGGTCCTGGGCTTCAAGCGCCAACCGCTCCAGGTAGTGCTCGGCTGACACCATCTTCTTGGGCGTCGCTTCAGCCATTGGCGGGCAACCGGTAGTACCAGGTTTCGGAAACCCGCTTCTCGCCTTGGTTCAGGTAGGCGCGGATGTCCAGCGGCTTGCTGTTGTCACTGCGCTTGACCTTGACGAAGACCCGCCAGCCGCCCATGGCCGAGTTGCGCTCGGCGTGGCTGTCCACCAGTTCACCGTTGTCGCCGACACTCGCCTGCACGCTGACGTTCGCGTCGTCACCGAGCCCTGACAGCGAGGGGCCAGTGAAATCCAGCACGAATGCCAGCGAACCGTCGGCCTCTCTGACCAGATTGTCCTTGCGGACTTCGCCGCGAGAACGGCGCGTCTGATCGACCCAGGCCAGAGAGGGATCGACGTAGCGGCTCTCGTCCTTGGTGACGGTGAAACGATAGTCGTAATCCAGCGGCGTGCCCGGCTGCGGCGCGGTTTCCGGCAGCCACATCGAGACGATGTTGTCGTTGGTCTCGTTGGGTGTCGGAATCTGGATCAACTCGACCTTGCCGGCGCCCCACTCGTTCTGCGGCTCGATCCAGGCGCTCGGACGCAGGTCATAGCGACTGTCCAGATCCTGATAGCTGTCGAACTGGTGATCCCGCTGCATCAGACCATAGCCCCGGAGGCGCGGCGTGGCCTGCTCGTTGATCATCAGCTTCGCCGGATTGGCCAGGGGGCGCCAGGTCCAGCCGTTCTGCGAGTCGCTGATCAGCAACCCGTTGGAGTCGTGGATGGCGGGCCGGTAGTTCAGCGTCGATGAGGGCTGCTCGGGGCCGTAGAGATACATGCTGGTCAGCGGCGCCACGCCCAGTTTCTCCACCGGACGACGCAGGAAGATGCGCGACTTGACGTCGACGACGGTGTCGGCCCCTGGGCGCAGCACGAAGCGATAGGCACCGGTCAGGCTGGGAGAATCGAGCAGCGCGAAGATCGTCAGGTACTGGCTGGTCTTGCTCGGTTTGACGATCCAGAACTCCTTGAAACGGGGAAACTCCTCGCCGGAAGGGAGTCCGGTATCGACCGCGAGTCCCCGGCCGGAGACGCCGTAGACCTGGTTCTTGCCGACGACACGGAAGTAGCTGGCGCCGAGAAACACCATCGTCTCGTCTTTGCGGTCAGCCTGGTTGAGCGCGTAATTGACCTTGAAGCCCGCGATGCCGAGATCGTCGTCGTTCTTGACGCTATCCGGAATATCCAGATTGCCGTAGGTGAAGTCGTCGGGGTTGTAGGCGAAGTCGTGCACGCCCTGATCGTCGACGCTGTGGAGTTGAATGGCGCTGTTGTAATGCATGCCCTCGTGGAAAAAGCTCAGGGTGAAAGGCACCTCGTCTCCACTCCAGACATCGCGATCACGCTTGTACTGGATCTGCTCGTACTGGCCGTAATCCAGATTGCTCAGCGCCTCCGGCAGGTTCTGTTCGGGTTCGCTGTAACCCTGTTGCGAAAGGTCCTCGGCTTTCTTCGCGACATCATCGAAACCAAAAGCCAACACATTTTGGGCGATACCGCTGAGTAGCAACCCTGTCAGGGCTACCACCGGAAGAAGCGCCTTGCGTTTTTCAAGGTTATTCCGCCGGATCGATGCACTCACACTCATACTCCTGTCATAACTATCTTGGCCGATATCAACGAGCTCGAGGCGTTCAAGGCCGTGCATACCGATGCTGTAAAAAACGGTCAGCCATGCCGAGCCGATAAAGCCGTGCCACCAGGAATGCCGGCAGCCGACGCAACTCACGATGAGGACGACGAGATAGCGAAGCCTCCTTGCTCCGTACCGCCGCAGTCTAGCATACGCTACACTGCGGGTACGGGAAGACCTCGTTGTCGGCCCACGACTGCCTGACTGAATAGCGCACCCGGTTCACCGACGGATGAGATCGCTGCATGCCCATGGATTCGCACTTCGATCAAGGGGCCGCGACGACCGGGTTGCGCCGTTGGCTGGGCATGATGGCGTATCTCGTCATTTTCAGCTACCCCCTGATCCAGGCCGATCGACTCTACCGGGACGACATCTGGCGCAGTTTCCATGGCGAGATGGGCTGGGTCTCCAACGGTCGCCCACTCTCCAGTCTCGTTTCGCTGCTGCTCAACGGCGGCCCTCGCCTCGCCGATCTCGCGCCGCTGCCGTTATGGCTGGGCCTGGCCGCCGTCGCTGCGGCCATTCTGCCGTGGCGACGCCGTCTGCTGGCATTCGACACCGGTCACGCCTGGCTTGCGATGCTGATTCTCGTCGTACAGCCGTTTTTCCTACAAAACCTCTCCTACCAGTTCGACGCGCTTCCCATGGCCCTCTCGCTGGCCTGCGCCATCGCCGGTATCGCCTGGGCGCTGGATCCGCGCCAACACCGACATTGGCAGGCACGATTCCGCTGGCTGGCCGGAGGCGCCGGCGTCCTGGCGTCGCTGCTGTTCTATCAGCCGGCCGCCAATGTCTACTTCGTGCTGCTCGCCTTCCATGTCGCCTTGAGTATCTCGCTGCGGGGTCGCCCCGACTGGTCCCTACACCTGGGGGCCCTGGCGACGGGCTTGATGGCACTGGTGATTTCAAAGCTCGTCTCCGCGTGGCTGATTGACGGCGACTACAGCGTCAAGCACAGCCAGCTGGCCCCGTTCGACCAGCTGCCCGGTCATCTGATCGGTCAGACGTGGCGATTCTGGCACTACGCGGCAACCACCCTGGGCGCCCCGACATGGTGGCTCGTCATGGCGCTGGCCGTCGTGACCACCACGACGCTGTGGATCGCGGCATGGCGCCATCGACATCTGGCGGGCCTGGCCGTCATGGCCCTGATCACGATCTGCCTGCCGCTGGGCGGGCTCGGCTTTCTGTCCGCCCTTTCCGACCCGATCTGGCGGCCGAGAGTGATGATGGGCTTCGGCGCGGTCTATGCCGGACTGCTCTTCTGCGTGCTGCAGTGGCTCGGGCGCTCCCGCTGGCCGCTGTTCAACCAGTCCACGATGGGCTGGCCGCTGCTGGTGGTCGCGCTCGGCACGCCCCTCACCCTGACCTACGCCTACGGCAATGCGCAAAGGCAGCAAGCGCTTTTCGCCGATCACGTTGCCATGACCCTGATCGAAGATCTCGCCGTGCAGCCTCACGCCGCGCCACTGGTCATCGACGGGGCGCTGCCCTACGCCCGGGCGACCCGCAACGCGATCGCCTCGCACCCGATGATAGCCGAGCTGATCCAGCCCTATCTCGACAACGGCTACTGGTGGGGCTACCAGGAGCTCTATCGCAGAGGCCTGTCCTCGGGCTTCGAATTGAGCAGCGACACGGCACTGCGGAGGGATTTCGAGTCCCGGTGCGGGAGTCTCGCCCCCCTGGTGCGGCGGGCCTGGTACACGCTCTACCGATTCGAGGGACACTACGTGGTCTCTCTCGAACCGCACTGCCATCGAAGCTTGA
This sequence comes from Salinicola sp., assembly GCF_982684285.1. Lineage (NCBI taxonomy): Bacteria > Pseudomonadati > Pseudomonadota > Gammaproteobacteria > Oceanospirillales > Halomonadaceae > Salinicola > Salinicola sp. The sequence continues at coordinate 4,386 of NZ_CEXLVS010000226.1, forward strand.
CGACCAGCGAACTTCCCATCGACGACTGAGCGCGACGTCCGGCCTTGCCATCACGCTGCGCGGTTCTCCGGCGACATGGCGTTCCGATGCAGGGACCCACAGGCCAAACGCCTACACATTGACCGGGCTATGTCAGACAAATGGAGAATGGCGCTTTGTCGCCCGGTGCCCAACACTGCCCGGGTAACGTGGCGACAGCTCCCTTCTCGAGCCGCCATTGGGATGCATTCAACCAGGACACCTCTATGCATGCATGGACTCTGATCTCGTTCCTCTTCTTTACGGGATTGGTCGCCTTGATTACGTGGCGTATCACTCACCGTGACGATCTCAGCAATACGCGGGGCTACTTTCTCGCCGGTCGCAGCCTGAGCTTTCCGCTGATCGCGGGCTCGCTACTGATGACCAACCTCTCGACGGAGCAGATGGTCGGTCTCAACGGCGCGGCCTTCTCCGACGGGTTGAGCGTCATGGCCTGGGAAGTCGTTGCCGTCGTCGCCCTGGTGCTGCTGGCGCTGTTCTTTCTGCCCCGCTTCCTGCGCAGCGGTATCGCCACCGTTCCACAGCTGTTGCAGGCGCGGTTTGGCCCGACGACGCAACTGATCTGCAACGTCATCTTCCTGGTCGCCTACGCGGTCATCCTGCAGCCGATCATTCTCTACTCCGGCGCCGTCGGTCTTCAGGGCATGCTGGATCTGCCGGTACTGACGGGCATCGAGTCCAGCACCACGCTGCTGTGGCTGACGGTCTGGGGTGTCGGCATCATCGGCGCGATCTACGCCCTGTTCGGCGGCCTGCGGACGGTCGCCGTCTCCGACACCATCAATGCCATCGGCCTGCTGGTCGGCGGTTTCCTGATCGTTTATCTGGGTCTCAACGCCGCCGGCGATGGCAACGGTATCGCGGCCGGCTGGCAGGCCATCCAGCAGGCCCAGCCGGAACGCCTCAACTCCCTGGGACGCCCGGATCAGCAGGTCCCCTGGCCGACACTGTTTACCGGCGTCTTCCTGATCAACCTGTTCTACTGGTCCACCAACCAGCAGATCATCCAGCGCACCTTTGCCGCCAGGAGCCTTTCCGAAGGCCAGAAAGGCGTCCTGCTGACCGGTTTCCTCAAGCTCCTCGGACCGCTCTACCTGGTGCTGCCCGGGATCATCGCCTACCAGCTCTACGCCGATGAGGGCATCGCCGGCGACCAGGCCTATGGCTACCTGGTCTTCCACCTGCTGCCGCCCTGGCTGACCGGCTTCTTCGCCGCCGTCATGGTCGGTGCGATCCTGTCGTCGTTCAATTCGGCCCTGAACAGCACCACGACGCTGTTCAGCCTGGGTATCTACAAAGGGATATTCAAGAAGGAAGCGAGCGAGCAGCAGGTGGTCAACGCCGGCAAGATCTTCGGTTGGGTCATGGCCGTCGCGGCCATGGTGATCGCCCCGCTGCTGGCCGGCCAGGACAGCCTCTTCGACTACCTGCAAACGATGAATGCGATCTACTTCATCCCGATCCTGGCGGTGGTGATCGTGGGCCTGCTGACCAAGCGGGTGCCGGAGTCCGCTGCCATCTTCGGGCTGATCGGCGGCATCGTACTGATTGCGGCCGGCTACTTCGTGCCGCCGTTCAACGGCATCCTGGAGATCACCAACCAGTATCACTTCGTGGCCGGCGTCTTCGTGGTGCTGGTGCTCGGCATGCTGCTGATCGGCAAGATCGCGCCGCGCCGCGAGGCCTGGGTGCACGAGGACGTCAAGGCGGTCGATCTGACGCCCTGGAAGGGGGCGGTACCGGTAGCGATCGTGCTGCTGATCCTGGTCTTCGCGATCTACTTCGCCTTCGCCGGTTGACGCGACCGGGGTCGAACCACAACCCGACGACGCCTCGCCTCTGGTGCGAGGCGTCGTCGTTTTCGGCTCTGCCCTACCTGCCCGGGGTTCCCTGACGACCGCCGTTATCGTTTACCATGCGGACTGGTTTCTTCGGAAATAGAGGCGATGGCCCGACACCTGACTCACGAACTTCGGAATCTGCTCGATCGCGGCCGGGATCGCCAACTGCGACTGGCGGTCACCGGGCTCTCCCGCGCCGGCAAGACGGCGTTCTTGACGTCGCTGGTCAACCAGTTGCGCCATGCCGGTATCGATGCGCGTCTCGACTTGCTCAAGTCCGCCCGCGAGGAGCGCCTGCTCGGCGCGCAGCGGATCTCGCAGCCGGATCTCGGGATCCCTCGCTTTCCCTACGACGAAGCGATCGCCGCGCTCGAATCGACGCCGCCACGCTGGCCCGAGCCAACGCGCGGCATCAGCGAACTGCGCCTGCAGTTGCGCTACAAGACCCGGCGCGCAAGAGGCCTGC
>NZ_CEXLVS010000227.1:0-6719 GCF_982684285.1 Salinicola sp.
CGAAGCAGGCGATCGTCCGGATCCTCGATCGACGTCGTGTCGAGTTTGGCATCTCGGTCCCCGAGAGCCTGATCGGCTACGCGCCGTACGTCGAGGAAGTGGTCATTTCCTTCGATGCCTATCCGGGCCGCGAGTTCACAGCCCGCGTGAAGGAGATCGGCGAGGAGGCGACGCAGGCCACCCGCACCTACCCGGTCAAGCTTGTCATGGACGAGCCCGAGGATGTCGAGATCCTCGCGGGCATGGCCGGCGACGCCAGGATCAACGCCTGATACGGCGAATCGATCGGCAGGTCGTCGTCGCGCTCGTCCCAGACGGTCGTCAGCGTCCGTTGCATCCGGTCGAAGGCGCGGCGCAGGATCTCGAGGTCCGTCACGCCTTTGTGGTAGCGGTAGGTATCGGGAAAGAACTGCCCCTCGGGGAAGGTCTTCTCGTGTCCCAGCGCGGCCATGACTTCCTCGTCGCTCATCTCCGCCGTCCGGTGATCGAGCTTGGGCGCCTTGTCCAGCAGGGCGCGCATCTGCCGAAACGTCCACCCCTCGGGAATCGTGAGCCGATAGGTGACGACCTGATCGCTGGAGAGATGCGCGATCAGCTGACGGCCGCTCATGCCCGGGTCGAGCTCGAACTCCCCCGCGCGCAAGCCCTGGGTCGCCTTGGGCGCAACGCGGGCCAGTAGCTGGTAGGGCCAGGCCGCGTCGATCACACCCCGTTTCACGAGATCGTCGATGACTCGGGTGAACGCGGCGCCCCGCGGCACCTCGTAGACGGTCTGCTCCTCGAGCGCTATCGGCCCATCGAGCTGTTTCTGCCAATAGTGGAATCCGCCGAAGACCACGATCGTGGCGATCAGCAGTATCCCGATCAAAACCTTGAGGACACGCATGTCTATCCTTAATAGCCGGAAGCCCCGCGAACGCGGCTTCCAGGCATGGTACGGGCGTCAGTCGCCGAAGTTCAGCGGATATCCCAACTGTCGATGGGCCGCTGGCCGGAAGGCATCGCTCGCCTCGAGCGACCACCGCTTGAGACAGTTGCCGGCACTGTCATCCAGCCGCCGGACGGGCCAAACGCCCTGGACGCTGTTGATCAGCCAGACCGCATCGGCTTCCAGCAGCGTCTCGAGGCCCGCGCGCAGCCAATGGAGCTCGAGAGTGTCGTCCAACGCGCTCAGCAGCGTCCCTCTGACGCCGCAACGATCGAGCAACGGTGTCTCGAGGCGCCCCTGTCGACGCCAGACCAGATTCATCGCGGTGGCCTCGACCAGACTGCCTTCCGAATCGAGCAGCAGCCCCTCGGCAGTGGCGTCGTCCCCCCACTCCTGCCGCGCAACGACGTTTTCCAGTCGTGCCAGATGCTTGATACCGGCCAGACGCGGCTGCAGACCCAACCGAAGCTGGCAGCAGCGAACGTCCACGCCCCCGAACCAGCGTTCGGCGGAGGGCTGGAAGGCGGAGACCGTCCACCGCCATCGCGGCTCGGCCGGCGCCGGTGGACGATAGCCCCGGCCACCGCTGCCCCGCGTGACGATCAGCTTCAGCACCTTGAGGCCGGGCCCGCACTGCGCTGGCAGGGCGTCGAACGCTGCGAGGTCCAGCCGGGGAAACGCCAGCCGCTCGATGCCCGACTGCAGCCGCGCCATATGGTATTTCCACAGCAGCGGGCTGCCATCGCGAACCAGGATGGTCTCGAACAGCCCGTCGCCGTAGGCGAAGCCACGGTCGTCGATCGGAAGCGCCGTATCGCGCATGGCCTAGACCTGGGTGAAGATCAGCGAGCCGTTGGTGCCGCCGAAGCCGAACGAGTTCGACAGCGTCGTCCGGATCGGCATTTCCCGAGCATGGTTGGGCACATAGTCGAGCGTGCAACCCTCGTCGGGATTGTCGAGGTTGATCGTCGGCGGAGCGACCTGATCGCGAATGGCCAGCACGCAGAAAATCGCCTCGACGGCCCCGGCCGCGCCCAGCAGATGGCCCACCATGGACTTGGTCGAACTGACCGCGACCTGGCGCGCGGCATCACCCATCACCCGCTCCACCGCCCGGCTCTCCGCCACGTCGCCGGCCGACGTGGAGGTGCCGTGGGCATTGATGTAATGAATGTCGGCGGGGTCGATCCCGGCGTCCCGGATGGCGTTGGCCATTGAGGCCGCCGCACCGCTGCCATCCTCGGGGGGCGAGGTCATGTGGAACGCATCGTCGCTAATGCCGAAACCGGTCAGCTCCGCATAGATGGTGGCGCCCCGGCGCTTGGCGTGCTCGTACTCTTCCAGCACCATGACGCCGGCACCGTCCGAGAGCACGAAGCCATCGCGGTCACGATCCCAGGGGCGACTGGCCGCCTGCGGATCGTCATTGCGGGTGGATAGTGCCCTGGCCGCGGAAAATCCGCCCAGCCCCAGTGGCGTGGTCGCCATCTCGGCGCCACCGCAGAACATCACGTCGGCATCCCCGTAGGCAATGGTTCGCGCGCTGTAGCCGATATTGTGCGTACCGGTCGTGCAGGCGGTGGTGATCGCGATATTGGGACCCTTGAAGCCGTGCTGGATCGCCAGGCTGCCGGAGATCATGTTGATGATCGACCCCGGAACGAAGAACGGCGATATGCGACGCGGCCCACCCTTGTGGAGCGAATCGTGGTTGCGCTCGATCATGGGCAGGCCGCCGATGCCCGAACCGATGGCGACACCGATCCGGTGCGCGTTCTCTTCGGTGCATTCGATACCGGAGTTGCGCATCGCCTGCGTCGCCGCCGCGACACCATACTGGATGAACAGATCCATCTTGCGAGCATCCTTGGGATTGAGATACTCGCCGATATCGAAATCCTTGACCGCACCACCGAACCGGGTATTGAAGCCGGTCGTGTCGAAATGCTCGATCGGCGCGATGCCACTCTTCCCTGAGAGGAGGCTCTTCCAGCTCTCCTCGACCGTGTTACCGACTGGCGTTACCAGCCCCATCCCGGTCACCACCACTCTTCTGCGCGGCATCGAATCTCCTCCGAACTTCCTGATGGCCCTGAAGGCACACTCCGTGAAGGCCTTATTGCCCCACGCGACCGAGGACTTCGCCTGGGCCCGACTGGCGCGAATTATACCTGAACAACCCTGGAGATGGGTGTCGCGAACGGTGACTTTGCCCTACCTGTCGTCACCCTGTCCACGTCATGGGCTTGCAGCACCGCTGTCGCCGCGGTGTACGCACTCTACCCGGCCCTCTCCAGAAAGCGGTTTCAAAACGGAAAGCGGGTTTCAAAACGCAGAAAGCCGCTCTCCATGAGAGCGGCTTCCCGAACATCGGCACATCCGACCCGTTGGGATTCTCCGCATCAGCGGAGAATACCGGGTTTACTGATGAGCGACGATGTAGTCGATCGCTTCCTGAACGGTCGTGATCTTTTCAGCTTCTTCGTCGGGAATTTCGGTGTCGAATTCCTCTTCGAGCGCCATCACCAGTTCGACGGTATCCAGCGAATCCGCGCCGAGGTCTTCGGTGAAGGATGAGGTGTTCTGGATGTCCTCTTCCTTGACGTTCAGGCGTTCGGCAACAACCTTCTTCACGCGCTCTTCGATGGTGCTCATTATGTCGTTACTCCTAGTGGTACGAATCCGCCAGCTAAAAAGCTGCGGGTAGTTTATAGACCGCCCCCAGACGACGCAACCCGCGTCGCGGGAGGATTACCGCATGTTCATGCCGCCATTAACCTGCAGCGTTTCACCGGTAATATAACCGGCTGCATCGCTTGCGAGAAACCCGATGGCGGCGGCGATTTCTTCCGGCTGCCCCAGGCGGGCCAGCGGAATCTGCCCCAGCAGCGCCTCCCGCTGAGCTTCCGGCAGGGATTGTGTCATGTCGGTGTCGATGAAGCCGGGCGCCACGGCGTTGACCGTGATCGCACGCGATGCGACCTCTCTCGCCAACGCCCGGGTGAAGCCCTCCATGCCGGCCTTGGCCGCAGCATAGTTGGCCTGCCCCAGGTTGCCCATCATCGCCACGACGGAGCTGACGTTGACGATGCGACCGAAACGCGCCCGCGTCATCCCCCGAAGACTGGCCTTGGAGACACGATAGACCGACTTGAGATTGGTATCGAGTACCGCATCCCACTCGTCTTCCTTCATTCGCATCAACAGGTTGTCACGCGTGATACCGGCGTTGTTGACCAGGATGGGCGGCGCCTCGAAGGTCTCGACAATGCGCTTGAAAAGCGCATCGACACTGGCCTGGTCGGTGACGTCCAGCGCCAATCCCAACCCTTCGATGCCCTGGGCCTTGAGATCGTCGTCGATCCTGGCAGCGCCGGCTTCGCTGGTGGCGGTGGCAACGACGATACGCCCCTGCCGGCCCAGTTCATGCGCCACGGCACGCCCAATCCCACGACTCGCGCCGGTGACCAGCGCAACTCTACGTTCGGTCATGTCATTCATCCTTAAGGCTCTTGTACGTCCAGCGTTTCACGCGCCAGTTCGAGCGCAGCCGTCAGCGTATCGGGATCATTGACCGCCAGCCCCTTGGCCTGCCGCTGGATGCGCTTGGTCAAGCCAGTCAAGACCTTGCCCGGACCACATTCGATGAAGACGGCAGCGCCGTCATCGAACATGGCGTTAACGCACTCCGTCCAGCGCACCGGACGGTAGAGCTGTTCGACCAGCCGGTGGCGAAGTTCGTCCGTCGTCTCGGGCACCCGGGCATTGACGTTCTGATAGACAGCATAACGCGGCAGCTTGAACTCCATCGCCCCCATCGCCTGCTCGACCTCCTCGGCCGCAGGCTGCATCAAGGCACAATGGGAGGGCACCGAGACGGGCAGAGGCAGCGCACGCTTTGCCCCGGCTTCCTGGCACAGGGCGATGGCCCGATCGACGGCGTCGCGATGGCCCGCGATGACGACCTGCCCCGGCGAATTGTAGTTGACGGCAGAGACCACCTCCGACTGGGCCGCCTCGCGGCAGGCCGTTTCGACCGCTGCATCATCCAGCCCCAGGACCGCGGCCATCGCGCCCACGCCCGCGGGCACCGCTTGCTGCATCGCCTCGCCACGCAGCCGCACCAGCCGGACACCCTCGGCGAAGCCCAGCGCACCGGAACAGACCATGGCGCTGTATTCCCCCAGGCTGTGGCCCGCCATCATGCAGGGCCGCGGCCCCTCCAGCTCCTGCCACACGCGCCAGATCGCCACGCTTGCCGTCAGCAGCGCGGGCTGGGTGCAGGCGGTGGCGTTGAGCTTCTCCTCGGGACCTTCCTGGACGACATGCCACAGGTCGTAGCCAAGCGCTTCCGAAGCCTCGTCGAATGTCGTGCGAACTACGCTGCAACGTTCGGCCAGTTCACGCAGCATGCCGATCTGCTGTGAACCCTGCCCCGGAAAGACCAAAGCCAGTGATTGCGTCATCGCGCTCACCCTTGAAATGATGGACCGTCGGATCCCGTCGTGTCGCAAGACCCGCTATCCACTCGATCGTCGGTAACGATCGACGAGATAACAGGCGTCGCCGCGTTCTGAGACCATGCCGCGCGAAGGTGGTCCGGCAATCCGACCTCGACTTCACGCACTGCCCGGTCGATGGCGAAAGCAAAAGCCTGGGCACTGGCATTGCCGTGACTTTTCACCACGATGCGGTTGAGGCCGAGCAGGCTGGCACCGTTGTGACGCACCGGATCCAGCTGCGCCTTGAACCGCATCAGCGCGGGTCGCGCCAGCAGGCTCACCAGGCGTGTCGACCAGTGCGATTCGAAGGTCTCCTGGAGTCGCTTCATCAACATCTGGGCCACGCCCTCGCTCGCCTTGAGCACGGCATTGCCCACGAAGCCGTCGCAGACCACCACGTCGGCCGAGCCGGAAAAGATCGCGTCGCCCTCGAGGTAGCCGATATAGTCGAAGTCGCTACCGCCACGGCTCTTCAGGAGCGCGTCCGCCTCCCGCACGCGGGCCACGCCTTTGCTCGCCTCGATACCGACATTCAACAACGCCACCCTGGGTACCGCCACGCCATCGACGACCCGCGCCATCAATGCTCCCATATGGGCGAAGTCGACGAGATGTCTGGCATGCACATCGACGCTGGCACCCAGGTCCAGCAGATAGCATCGCCCCCCCTTGCGGGTCGGCACCGCCGTACTGATCGCCGGCCGCGAAATGCCGGGGACGCTCCCCAGCTCGCGCCGCGCCAGCGCTACCAGCGCCCCCGTGTTGCCGCAGGTGATGCCGGCATCGGCCTCGCCATCTCGCACCGCCGCCAGCATGCCGTACAAGCTGGTCGCCGATGGATCCTCGAAGGCCTCCATCGGCGGCGTGGACTGAAGCACGACCCGTGGCGCATCCACCAGCTCGATGCGCTCGAGAAGCGGCGCCTCCGCCTCCCCGCCGGTCAACTCCGAGACCAGGGAGCGAAGCTCCGCCTTGGGACCAAATACCGAAGGCTCGAGTTCCGGATGGCGTTTCAACGCCAGTAGCAGACCACCAATAGTCGCGCGGGGACCGAAGTCCCCGCCCATGGCATCGATGGCGATGCGCATTGCTCTACCAAACGCCCGACGTCTGTTTAAACGTCGACGACCTTGCGGCCACGATAGTAGCCATCTGGGGCCACGTGGTGACGGCGATGGGTAGTGCCGGTTTCCTGATCCTGGGACAGCGCCGGGGATGTCAGGGCATCGTGTGCGCGACGCATGCCGCGCTTGGAACGGGTCTTACGATTTTGTTGAACGGCCATGATA
>NZ_CEXLVS010000228.1:0-6676 GCF_982684285.1 Salinicola sp.
GCACGGGAATGCGGTCGGTGGCGGCCCTGTCGAAGATGCGCCGGCGGGAGGCAAGCGCCGTCTCCTTGTCGCGATCCGGGCCTGGAAGCCACGGCCTGTCGACGTTGACGACGGGGTGATAGGCGAGGTCCGCCGTCAGCAGCAGCTGTTCGTTGCCGGAGTGGACAAGGAAGGTCGCCATGCCCGGGGTGTGGCCGGAGGCGGTGATCGTCGTGAGGCCAGGCACGATTTCGTCGCCGGCTTCATAGAGTTCGACATCGAGCTCGACGGGTTCGAGGCTGCTCTTGATGGCTGCCGCGAAGCGGGCGCGGAAATCCTGCGGGACCGGCATGTAGGAGAGATCCGGATCGGTGCGCACGAAGAAGTCCCAATCTTTCCTGGGTACGAAGACGTTGGCGCGTGGAAAGGCCTTGCCGCCGTCCGCCGTTCTCAGGTTGCCGACATGATCGGGGTGGGTGTGCGAGATGACGATCGTATCGATGTCGTCGGGGCCGAGACCGATCGCCGCCAGGTTCTCGAAGATGCGCCCCCCGTCCGGCCCCATCGTCTTGCCGGCGCCGGCCTCGATCAGAACCCGTCGTCCGCCGGTTTCGATCAGAAGCGTATTCAGATTGAGCGTCATGCGGTCGGTCGGGAGGAATGCTTGCCGCAGGGCCTCCTGGAGCTCCACCTCGGGCGCGTCGCTTGCGTAGACACGCGGCGGGCCGCCAATGTTGCCATCGCTCAAGACGGTTGCGCCGATCTCGCCGATACGGAAGCGATAGTAACCGGCGTTGCCGCTTGGCGAGGGGAGGGGTTGGGCGTTGGCGCTGCCAAAGAAGCCGAGGCTCGGAATGAACATGCTTGATGCGCCGGCGACAGCGGATAGCAGGATAGCGCGACGGTTGAGGGTGAACGCCTTCATCGGTCTTCCCTTCTTGGTTGGGCGCGCTCTCGCTTCATCCAGCTGCACGAGGCGGGAGATGGCGGGCGAAAGAAGCGCAGGCGGGTCTGGCATCTAACTTCCCGTCACCATGACACGGTGGGATTGGTTTGATAATCTACGTAAATGTGATCGACTTGATTAGTAAGACTTACCAATGACTCCCCTTCGCCTGGACAGCTTCGATGTGTTTGTCGCGATCGTTCGCCATGGCGGCTTCCGTGCGGCGGCACTCGAGCGCGGCGTGTCTTCGTCGGCCCTGAGCCAGACGATGAACAATCTGGAGGAGACGCTGGGCATCCGGCTTCTCAATCGGACGACCCGAAGTGTTTCACCGACGGAAGCCGGGCAACGCCTGCTGGAGCGACTAGCCCCGGCATTGAGCGATATCAGGCTCGCTATCGCGGAGGTCGACGAGTTGAGGGAGAGCCCATCCGGAACTCTCAGGATCAATGCGCCGGCGCCTGCCGTCGATCATCTTCTCTGCCCGCTCGCATTCGACTTCATGAACGCGTATCCCCAGGTGAACATCGAGATCATCAGTGATGCGGCGGTGATCGACATCGTCGAGCATGGTTTCGACGCCGGAGTCAGGTTCGGTAAACAGTTGGCGCGGGACATGATCGCGCTCCCGCTTGGCCCCGCGCTTCGCTATGCGATTGTCGCGTCACCCGATTACCTGGCCAAGTACGGTCAGCCGCAAGTGCCGCACGATCTCGTCGATCATGAGTGCATAAAACGCAGGTTTCCTGGCGGCACGCTCGTCACCTGGCAATTCGTCGGTGGAGACGAGCGAATCGACATTACCCCTGGCGGCCGCCTGACGGTCAGTACGGCCCACAACGAACTGCAAGCGGCGCTGGCCAGCAGGGGAGTCGCGCATGTTCTCGAAGACTACGCCAAATCCGCTCTCCTGGACGGCCGGCTGGTGGAGCTGCTGCCCGAATGGAATCCGGTTTTACCGAACTGGTTTCTCTATTACCCCAATCGTCGTCTCCCGAGCGCAGCCATGCGCGCGTTCCTCGATTACATGAGCCAGTACCGCTGGCCGGCAAACGACTGACGCCTTCCTCGCGAGTATCAGACCAGGAATTGATAGCTCACCGGCACGAAGCGACACAGCGTGCCTGGCTGAACATGGGCTGATCGCTCTCCATGCGTCCGTCGATCAGATGATCTGAGGGGGCGGGAAACGTCAAGACCGCGAGGGTGGCACCTGCCTTGACACTGGCCTTGAAGAGGGAACGGCGATTGAGGAGCATGGCATTGTTCTCTCGGTTGCCCAACGTCGCTTCTGGCCATGGTCGAGGGGCGGGCGTCCACAGGTCGTGACCCTTGCAGTGGACCGCCCTCATACGCCTCATTCGACGCGCTGGAATTCGATCCGGATTTCGGTGCCTTCCGGCCTGCGGAATTGTTCAGTCATGCGGTCACCGGTCACGACCAGCGTGAGATCATCACGTGTTCGCACGCTGCCGACCCAGTTCGGGAATGTCGAACCCAAGACGCGGTTTCCGCTAAATTCCCCATTGCTGTCGACAGTATAGGTGCCGAAGAATCCGATGCTGCGCGACATCGCCATGCGGTTCTCTTCATCCGTCCCCTCACCGCGAGCATTGGAAGCAAACCGAGGCGTGTCGGCGTCGGTAAGGACTTCAACGAAATGCATGTCGGGGGTGAAGACGAGAAGACCGTCGGGATTCTCTCCATAGGCGGGAATATTCTTGCCGCCGGGGTCGATCGTCGCCGAAATCATCCGCCAAGTGCCTACTACCTGGTTTTCAGCGCCGGTCTGCGCAAAGGCCGATGAGGACAAGGTGCCGAGGGCGAGCGCCAGTATGATGGGACGAATGGACATGTTTTTTCCTCTGTTCCTGGTGTCTGGGTTGCTGCGACTTCACGGAGCCTGGCGGTCGGCGGAATGGGCGACCTCCCGCTGCGCCTCGAGGGCCGACAGGCGCGCGGCGAGTGCCTGCGAGATCGACGCATGAGCGGTGCTGCCCAGCGCCAACCGCAAGGGTGGTGTCGCGCTCTCGGCCGCGGAAATGATGGCGTCCACGGTGCGCGTCGCGTCGCCCTTGATCTCGAAGCTTCCGTCGCTGATTGCGCGACGAACGGCGTCGGCAGGCGTCTGGTCGTAGGCAACCATGGGGGTCGCACGAACGAGATTGGCACCAAAATTGGTGGCGGTCGGTCCCGGCTCGGCGATGATGAAGTCGATACCGAAGGGAGCCACTTCCTGGGCCACGGATTCGACGAAGCCTTCGATACCCCATTTGGTGGCGTGATAGAGACTGAAGCCCGGATAGGCGATCTGCCCCCCTTCGGAAGAGACTTGCACGATCCTGCCGCCGCCCTGCTCGCGAAGGCGGGGTAGGGCGGCGCGGATCAGGTGTATGGACCCGGTGAGATTGGTGGCGATCTGTCGCTCGATCTCGGCGTCTGTAAGCTCTTCCGCCGCACCGAACAGGCCGTAGCCGGCATTGCTCACCACCACGTCTATCCGGCCGTGTCGCTGAAACGCGCCTTCGACGACCGATGCCGTACTTTCCGGCTCGAGCAGATCGAGCGGGACCACATCCAGGTGTTCAGGGTACTTCCCCTCGAGCTCCGTCAGTGCCCCTGGGCGTCGTGTCGTTGCGACCACCGTATCTCCTTGGGCCAGCAGTCGCCGTGTCATCTCGAGGCCGAGCCCCGAGGAAGCGCCGGTGATGAACCACGTTTTCCTCATGCGATTACTCCCTCTACAGGTCTGCGAATGTAGGTCTGCGAATGTAAACCACGGGAATTGGTGTTATAAGATCGTCAATATGGGATGAGGTGGTGAGGAATAATCACGAATGATGCGTCCCAGCCTGAATGACCTGGCCGCCTTCACCGCAGTCGCCAGTCACCTCAGCTTCCGCAGGGCGGCCGACGCCATGGGGGTCTCGCGCTCCTCTCTCAGCCACACGATCATCGGGCTCGAGGGCAAACTGGGCGTCCGGCTTTTCAACCGGACCACGCGCAGCGTGTCACTGACCCAGGCTGGCGCCCGGATGCTTGCTCGGCTCCACCCGGTTCTTCGGGATCTCGATCAGGCGCTCGATACCCTCTCCGAGGAGCGCGGCACGCCGACCGGCACGCTGCGGATCAATGCGAACAAGAGCGGTGCCCGTATCCTCCTGAGGGATGTCGTGCCTCCGTTCCTGGATCGCTATCCCGACGTCGAGCTCGATCTGGTGTCGGAGGGACGTCTTGTCGATGTGGTGGAACAGGGGTTCGATGCCGGCGTGCGCCTGATGGAAACGGTTCCGCAGGACATGGTAGCGGTGCCATTCGGCGGCGAGGTTCGCTTCATCGCCGTGGCGGCGCCGTCCTACCTGGAAGGCCGATCAAGGCCGACCACGCCTGACGATCTGCATGCGCATTGCTGCATCCGCCAACGCCTGCCCAGCGGAAAGCGCTATCGCTGGGAGTTCTCCAGACGGGGCATCGAGCTTGCGGTGGACGTCCCTGGCAATCTCACTCTCGACGACAACGATCTTCTGGTACAGGCGGCCGCGGAGGGGCGGGGCATCGCCTATGTTCCCGGGCACTTCGCTCAGGCGTACCTGGAATCGGGCCAACTCGTGACCGTCCTCGATGACTGGTGCCCGCCAACGCCGGGTCTCGCGCTCTATTATCCGGCCAACCGTCATGTGCCGGCGTCATTGCGCGCGTTCATCGATACCCTGAAACAAGCGAAGCGGACGCGGTAAGGTGGCCGCAGGGAGGGAGCTGCACGAAAGCGGTTTGAACTGGGCTTTCGCCCCAGTGTCCGAACCGTCCATCAGGCCCGGCAAGAGGGGTTGTTGTGATCACCAAGCGAGGCGTGCAGGAGGAATCGGTCTCCTGCACCCATGGTCAGGCGATGCCGTCGAACCCATAGCTTCCCCAAGGCGTCGCTGATCGGCTCGGCACTCCTGTGTCAGCCGAGCGCTCAGGTCCGTCCCGTCTCGGTAACCCCCTTGGCGCCATGCTTGTCCTTGAAGGCCACCAGGAAGAGCAGCAGGACGGCAAGGGCGAAGCATGCAGGGAACAGCCAGATGCCCTGCCAGTCGTGGCCATCGGCGATGGCGTAGTGGTCGGTGACCAGGCCGGCGATCCAGAAGCCGATCAGCATGCCGACCCCGTAGGTGGCCAGCGTGATCATGCCCTGGGCGGCACTCTGGAAGCGTTCGCCGGCGCGTGCGTCCGTGTAGATCTGGCCCGAGACGAAGAAGAAGTCGTAGCACACGCCATGCAGGGCGATACCGATCAGCAGCAGGTAGACGCCTTCACCGGCATCGCCGACGGCGAAGAGGGCGTAACGCAAGGCCCAGGCCAGCATGCCGACGATCAGCGTGATCTTGATGCCGAAGCGGTGGATGAACACCGGCAGCAGCAGCATGAACAGGACTTCCGAGACCTGCCCCAGGGTCATCTTGCCGGTGGGGTTGACCACGCCGACCTCCGCCAGGAAGGGGTTGGCGTTCTGGTAGTAGAAGGCCAGCGGGATGCAGATCAGCACCGAGGCGACAAAGAAGATCGCGTAGTTGCGGTCGTTGAGCAGTTGCAGGGCATCGAGCCCGAGGATCTCCTTCAGTCCGCGCTTGCGGGTGTCCGCCTTGGGTGGCGTGGCTGGCAGGGTGAAGCTGTACAGGCCCAGCGCCAGCGAGGCGATGGCGCACATCAGGAAGGTGTTGCGCAGGGCGCCGCCGGCGATGGCCTCGGCGCCGTCCCAGGAGAACAGGTAGCTGATCGCCAGCCCGGCGAGAATCCAGCCGATGGTGCCCCAGACCCGGATCCTGGCGAATTCCTGGGAAGGATCGTTCATCTGGCGGAAGGAGACCGAGTTCACCAGCGCCAGGGTGGGCATGTAGAGGATCATGTAGACCAGCACCAGCGGATAGAAGGTGGCGAAGTCCTGGGCGCGGTAGAGACCGAACATCAGCGCGGCGCCGCCCAGGTGCAGCACGCCGAGGATGCGTTCGGCATTGAAGTAGCGGTCGGCGATCAGGCCGATGATGAAGGGCGCGATGATCGCGCCCCAAGACTGGGTCGAGAAGGCCATGCCGATCTGGCTTCCGCTGGCGTCCAGGTTCTGGGAGAGGAAGGTGCCCAGGGTGACGAACCAGCCGCCCCAGATGAAGAACTGCAGAAACATCATGATGCCGAGTCGTGTGCTGAGCATGGCGAACCCTCGTTATTGTGTGGTGGGTATCAGTCCGTCTCGCCGAGTCCCAGCAGGCGCCGGTTGCGCGCCGGGTCCGAGCCAGTGTCGGCGAAGTCGTCGAAGGCCTTGTCTGCACGCTTGATCAGGTGACTGGCGATGAAGGGCGCGCCCTCGGCGGCGCCCTGGGCGGCGTCCTTGAGGCAGCATTCCCATTCGAGTACCGCCCAGCCGTCGTAGCCGTACTGGGTGAGCCGCGAGAAGATACCCTTGAAGTCAACCTGGCCATCGCCCAGCGAGCGGAAGCGCCCGGGGCGATCGACCCAGCCCTGATAGCCGCCGTAGACCCCGCTGCGGGCGCTGGGCGTGAACTCCGCATCCTTGACGTGGAACATGCCGATCCGCTCGTGGTAGCGATCGATGAAGCCCAGGTAGTCGAGCTGCTGCAGCACCATGTGGCTGGGGTCGAAGAGGATCTTCGCCCGGCGGTGGCCGTCCACGGCGTCGAGGAAGCGCTCGAAGGTGGCGCCGTCGTGCAGGTCTTCCCCCGGGTGAATCTCGAAGCACAGGTCGACGCCCTG
>NZ_CEXLVS010000229.1:0-6671 GCF_982684285.1 Salinicola sp.
GCTGCCATAGATCCCCAGGCCGACCAGGCCCGCGGTCATGGGTGACAGTGAGAGACCGAGACTCGGCCCCCCGTAGTAGAGCAGAAACAGCTGCACCAGGAACGGCGTCGCCCGAATCACCTCGATATAACAACGCAGCACGCCACGAACCCAGGGACCGGCACTGAGTTGGATCACGGCGATGATCAGGCCCGCGATCACACCGGCAAGCACCCCGCCAATCCAGGTCCAGAGCGTGACGAGAAAGCCACTGCCGATCTCGCTGGCATGATCGGTCAGAACGGTGAAGTCCATTACGCTCTCCCCTTCGCGAAGCGACGTTCCAGCTGCCCGGCGAGCAATGACAGGCTGATGTTGACGACGCAGTAGAGCACTGCCGCGGCAAGATAGAACTGCAGCTGCAGGAAACTGCTGGCCGCCAGGTTCTGCGCGGCTCGGGTCAACTCCGCCAGCCCGACCGCCGAGATCAGCGAGGAGGCCTTGATCAGCAGTATCACCTCGTTGAGCAGCGCGGGCAGCGTGGCGCGCAGCGCTTGCGGCAGCTTGATTCGGGTCAGGATGGTGCGACCGCCGAGCCCCAGCAACCGGGCGGCTTCGACCTGCCCCGCCGGCAGTGTCAGCAGACCACCCCGCAGAATTTCAGCCAGGTAGGCCCCGCTACACAAGGCCAATCCGGCGATCGCCGCCACCCAGGCAGGGACATCGAACTCCAATCGAGGTAGCAGGTAATAAATGAAAAGCAACTGGATCAGCAGCGGGATCCCCCGGAACACGCTGATATAAGCGCCTCCGAGCCGACGCAGCGCGCCTCGCTCGGAGAGCTTGAGCGAGCAGACCCCGATCCCGATCAAGAAGCCGAGCGCCAGTCCGCAGGCCGACAACCAGACCGTGTTCCACAGGCCTGCCAGCAGCAGCGGCAGGCCCTGGACCAACAGCGCAAGATCGAACATCGAATGCCCCCGTTACTGGGCGGCCACCGGGTGATCGGGCACGTCCATCTTCTGCCCGATCCACTTTTCCTGCAGCTCAGCCAGCCGGCCGTCATCGCGCATCTTCGCCAGCACATCGTTGAACGCGTCGATCAGCCGTTGGGAGTCGTCATCGCCACGACCGATGTAGGCAAACCAGCTCTTGGGTCCGAAGGACGGGGTCACGACCTTGAACAACGAGGGCCGCTGCTTGGCGAGATAGGCAATGTTGGGCAGGGAGTTTGCCACCGCGTCGAGACGCTGGGCAGCCAGGTCGGCGTAGGCCTGGTTGTTGTCGACGTACTCCCGGATCTCGACCGGCGAATCGAGTGATTCGGCATAGGCTTGCAATGTCGTCAACTGCGCCGAGGCCTTGCCAGCACCGACGGTCTTGCCGGCGATATCCTCCGGCACCGATATCTCGTCGTCGTTGGCGCGGACCATCAACGAAACGGAGCTTTCGGCAACGGGATCGGTAAAGCGATAACGCTGCATGCGCTCGCTGGTAATGATCAGCGGGCCGGCAACCATGTCGTACTTGTCCGCCTCCAGGCCGGGCAGCACGCTGGACCACGGCAAGTCGACGAACCCTACCTCGACACCCAGCGCCTTGCCGATTTCCTCGAAGACCGCTTTGTTGAATCCTGTCTGCTTGCCGTTTTCCAGATAGTCGAACGGCGCAAACTGCATCTCGGTACCAACGCGGAGCACCCCGCGCGCCTCGACGTCGTCTAGCGTATCCGCCTGAGCCTGCGTCATTACCGAAGCGCCAAGTGTCATCAAAAGCGCTGCTGCAGCGAGTTTTTTCATGGTTCGTTCCACCGTGTTTTATCGTTGTTGGAGTGCTACCTAACCAGTTGCTAGATGACGTCAGATCACATCGTGGCGTCCATACCGGCCTGCTGAACGAAGAATGAGGCACCCTTCGGCTTCTGCGGCAATTTCAAGACGTTGGCCGTCGTGCGGACCTCGCCACTATCCTCGCCGCGCAGCAGCATGCCCTGATGCTGACTCGGCAGGGGATTGTCACCATAAGGGAGTGCATCTTCCGCCGCGTAGACCGTGATGAAGAGCGTTCGCGGCAGCGACGAAGCGTTCGGTGCGGAAGCATGCAGCAGGCGGGTGTGCATGAAGCAGACCGAACCTGCCGGACCCACACATTCGATCGGTGACTGACATTCGCGAGCGATCACGTCGTCGTCGACGCTGCCGGTGAAACGGCCGCCCTGCCAATGGGAGTAAAGCGGCTGCTTGTGGCTGCCCGGAATGACCTGGAGCGGGCCATTCTCGGCCGTCACCTCGCCCACCATCAGCAGTGCAGTGACCAGATCGTCGTTGCTGTGAGGCGTGAAGAGGAAATCCTGGTGCCACTTCACCTGGGTCTCGGTGCCCGGCAGCTTGGAGTTGATCTTGCTATGGTGAAGGCGTACGCCACCCGCCCCGATCAGCGCGTGCACCATGTCGGTCATGCGCGAATCCGTCGCCACCTGCAGATAGGCCGGCGAGATCTCGGTCGGCGATGCCACCCGACGCAGCGAGGGGTGTTCGGCACTGTGATCGCCACCGACGTCGAAACGCGGCCGATGATCCAGGGTTTCACCATAGGCCGCGGTCTGTTCGCGGCTCTCATCGACCCAGCCATTGAATTCGGCATTGAGCGCTTCGAGCTCGTTGGCACTGAGGACATTCTCGACGACCAGATAGCCGTCCCGTTGGAATTGTTCGATCTGAGATTCGGATAGCATGCTGTCACCCATTTCTTGTCGATTCGGAAATTTGTCAGGGTCTGGCTTAAGTCTCCCCCGGCACGCCGTAACCGGGTGCCGCATCCGGCTGGCGAGCGCGAGTGACGTAATCCTCGAGCTGCGGTGCATAGCGAACCCAGAGATCGCGCAGCGCAGCGATCGGGGCGTCATGCCAATCGACCCGCAAGTCGACGACGGGCCAGGTTTCACTCGGTCGAGCCACGACCACTCCAGCGGAAAAGACATCGCCAGCTTCACCGCCGGCGGCCAGCCCGGCCTCCATGGCGATCAGAAGCCGCTCCGCCAGCGGCCCTTCGCTCTGCTCGAACGCCGTGACCATGGCCCGTGGCACCTCGGCATCGGCCAGGAGATTGCCGGCTGCCACGCAGTCGAGACCATCGGCACGACCGACCACACCGAGGGCATTGTCGCCGTCATAGACGGCCGTGCGGCCCTCACCGTCGATCAGGAGCAACTGTCGATACTGCGGGGCAGGCTCCCCCTCGATCAGCCCCGTCATCGCCGCCTGCGGCGACAGTCCCTGTGCCATGAGCGCCAACCCCTCGG
The DNA here is from genome assembly GCF_982684285.1 of Salinicola sp. Lineage (NCBI taxonomy): Bacteria > Pseudomonadati > Pseudomonadota > Gammaproteobacteria > Oceanospirillales > Halomonadaceae > Salinicola > Salinicola sp. The sequence continues at coordinate 3,281 of NZ_CEXLVS010000229.1, forward strand.
GCCCCAGCGCCGGGTTGGTGACGTTCTGCGTCAACACTGCGCCGTTGGGTCCGGCAAACGCACAGCGCGACGCCACGCAGATGCTCGATGAACTGACCGCGCAGCCGGTTTCGCCTGTCTCGGCGCAGCGTGCCGCAATCGAAAAGGTCATGCTTCCTCCTCGGGAATCACCGCGATCACGTCGATCTCCATCAGCCACTCAGGCTGCGCCAGACCCGCGACGACCAGCCCGGTCGAGATCGGAAAGACCCCACGCAGCCACCGGCCGACTTCCCGGTAGACCGGCTCGCGAAAGCGCGGATCGGTGATATAGGTGGTCGTCTTCACGATATGTGAAAGATCGCTGCCGGCTTCCTCGAGCAGCTGCTTGACGTTCTTCATCGCCTGCTCGGCCTGGGCGCCAGGATCGCCCAATCCGACCAGATTGCCGTGAAAGTCCGTTCCCACCTGACCGCGTACGTAAACGGTATTGCCTGCGCGCACGGCCTGGCACAGATCGTTGTCCAGGGTCTGATTGGGATAGGTTTCCTTCGTGTTGAACATGCGGATGCGCGTATGCGTCGGCATCAGTTGACCCTCCGAGGACGAGAATCGGTCGAAGACGCGGCATCGCTGGCAGACGACGTCGCCGAGACGGGATCGGGTGAGTCGTAGCGGGCGAGATAGTCACGCATCTTGGCGATGTGATCGGCGATGAACTTGGCGTCGTGCCAGACGCCCCAGATGAAACTGGAGCCGCGACGGGAGAGCCACGGCAAACCCAGGAAGTAGATCCCGGGCTCGCTCGAGACCCCGCGCTGGTGGCTTGGCTTGCCATCCTCATCGAAGGCATCGACTTCCAGCCAACGATAATCCTGCGAGAAACCCGTCGCCCAGATGATGGTGGTGATGCCAGCCGTCGCCAGGTCGAGTTCGGCAAGCGGGTTGGAGACGCAATCCGGATCGGGCGGAATCACTCGGGCTTCCGGCTCCGGCGGCAAGTCGAGCCCGTTGCGCTCGGCATAGGCATCGGCGCCGTCCAGCAGCGACAGATAGTTGGCATCGCCGGCATCGAGGTTAGCGCGAAGATCGGAGGCGAATTTCGCCACGCCGTCAACGAAGGACTCGGTGCGTCCGACCAGCGTCACGCCCGCATGCGCCAGCTCGCGGAAATCGATGGTGTAGCCGCCACGCGCGCCGGTGACGGCGATGGTGACATGCTCCGAGCCCGGCTGGCGGATCTCGTTATCCCACTCCCCGAGCACACCGAGCCACCAGCAGAAATCGCGACCACGGTAGGCCCGCGGCGGGCGGTTATGCGGCCCCACCGACAAGTAAACCTGACGTCCTGCACGATTGAGCTCTGCCGCCACCTGGGTGCCTGACGAGCCGGCCCCGACGACCAGAACGGCGCCCTCGGGAAGCTGCTCGGGGTTTCGATAATCGGCCGTGTGCAGCTGCGTGATGCGCTCGTCCTGAGGCGCGATGGCGGGGATGACCGGCGTCTGAAAGGCGCCCGTCGCCGCAACCACCCGCTGTGCGTTGATCGTGCCCTGAGAGGTTTCCACCGTGAATCCTGGCCGCCCCTGATTCGGTGTCACGCGAGTCACTTCGACACCAGTGCGAACGGGAACGTCGAATTTCCGCGCATAGGCTTCGAAATAGTCCGCCACCTCTTCCTTCGGCACGAAGCCGTCCGGCGAGATGGCGGGGAAGGTCAGCCCAGGAAAGCGGTCATGCCAGGCTGGACCGTTCGCCACCAGCGAGTCCCAGCGCGCCGTTCGCCAGCGTTCGGCGATGCGATCGCGCTCGAGTACCAGATGGGGAACGCCGTGTCGGCTCAGGTGTTCGCTCATGGCGATGCCAGCTTGCCCGGCGCCGACCACGAGCGTGTCGGTGGAAGTACTCATTGTGGCTCCAGCGTGCGTGAAGTTGTTATTGATGCTCTTCACCTAACACTAAAGACGTACAGTGCATCGTTAAAATATTGTTATCTGTTCTTTGGCATCAGAAAAACCAATGCAAGGCGGGCGAGCTTGCACGGCGGCGACAGCAGTAAGGATCCCAAGGTAGCAGGGAGGTCATTACCCATCGGCTAACCGCTCGCGGTAGAGTTCAGGCGTGGTCATCGTGAGTCCCATCGATGGTTCCAGGAGAAAACGTTCCAGGAGAAAACGTTCCAGGAGGAAACATGGAGTTCACCCAGGGAAAGAGATATCGGGCCGGTGTCGTCGCTGCCAGCCTGTTGACACTGATGCTGGCCGGTTGCTCGGATTCGTCTCCGGACGCGGACGACGACGCCAGCGGCCAGGCGTCATCGGCGGAACAGCCCACCGCCCAGGAACCGACACGCCAAGACCAGACCACCGACGAGCCGACGCCGGGCACTGGTGGAGAAACCCGGGGCGGGGACGGTTCGACGATCACCCTGGACGCCCTGACGGCGTCGGATATCGGCGAGGCCAACCTCTCGGGCGAGCTGGGCTGCCAGTTCTCGACCGCGCAAGCCTCGCCGCTGCTGGTCGCGAAGGGGAATGTCGACTCGTCATCGGCGGCGCAAGGGGTGGTCAAGGTATCCGGCTACGTGGAGCGGGTCTCGGCGCCAGGCGGATTCGACGGCATGACCGGCAACCCGACTTTCGAGGGCAAGGGCAAGACCCTCCGCATCGAGGTGACCGGCGAACCCAGCGGTGGCGGCGAGTCGCCCGCTCGGCCGGCGACGCTGACCTACGACCGCGCCGACGGCGCCCAGCGCACGCTGGAAGGCGAGTGGCAGTGCGGTCCTTGATGCCGAATGCGCCGGGGATCTGCCCGTCGACGTGATGATGGGCTGTTCGAAGGGGTCGGCCGCCGTCAGTACCAGGCGTCGCCCAGCGCGGCAACCGCCTCTGCGATCATCGCCTCGGGAGTGGCGCGTCGGCCGACCAGCCCTTCCAGATACACGAATTCCGGCGCGCGAATGCCTAGCGTACTCAGCACGGCTTCGAGATGCGGGGTGAGGAAATTGGGCTGCTTCGACTCTCCGGCGCGGTGAAAGCCACCGGAGCTGACGATGACCAGCGTCGGCCGGTCCGCCAGCAGGCCCACCTTGCCCTGCGGGATCGGCGCGAAGGTTCGATGAATGCGCAGCACGTAATCGACCCAGAGCTTCAGCGCCGCGGGCATGCCGAAATTATGCATGGGGGTGGCGACGATCAGCCGGTCGGTGGATTCGAGCTCTTGGATCAGGCGTTCGGATAACTCAAGCGTCGCGCTCGAGCGAGGCAAGGGATCGCGCAGCGTCAGCGCCCGGGCGTAGTCCACCGTCAACGGCGCCAGCGGCTCGGCGGCGAGATCCCGTACCAGCAGGTCGCCTCCCTTTCGCGCCGCGATCTTCCGCGCCAGGCGGTTCCCCAAGGCCTCTTCGCGGTGC